>NZ_LZPK01000123.1:0-20290 GCF_001729375.1 Methanosarcina sp. A14
GGCTGGTCTGCAAGCCTGACATGGCCCGAAAACGTACATATCATGAGTGGGGACAGGGCTGAAGTTGTGAAATTCAAAAAAGACAGAGAAAACGCCGCTGTTATAGTGGGGATGAGCTATCCAACACGGCACATAATGAAAAATCTTGTGAAAAACTTTCCAAAAAAAGAAGGTAACTGGCCGTTTACTATAGGGCTGCTGCATTGCAGCGTGGGAAGCAACCCGGAACATGACCCTTATGCACCATGTACTCTGCAGGACCTCAGGGAGCTAAATTATGACTACTGGGCGCTTGGCCATATCCATACTCCCTCTATAGTGTGCAAAGAGGCTCCGATTGTGATATATCCTGGAAACCCACAGGGCAGGCATTTCAGTGAAAACGGTGCCAGAGGGTGCTTTGTTGTGGATGTTTCTTTAGGAAGAGATTCTTCAGGAAGAGATATTTCTACCAGGTTCATAGAGACCGACTCTGTCCGCTGGTATATCAGGGAAATTTCCATAGAAGGCCTGGAAAAAGAAGGAGAGCTAATAGAAAGCCTTCAAAGCCAGCTTGATGAAATGAGGGAAAACTCCGTAGGAAGGTCTGTGATTTGCAGGTTTGTCCTTAAAGGGAGGGGACCGCTGCATCACATTCTCAGGCAAGAAGGATTTATCGAAGACCTCCTGCGTTTGCTCAGGGAAGGCGAAACCTGGGGCCGGCAGTTCATCTGGGTAGAGCGCATTGAGGATGATACACTCTTTCCCATAGAAAGGGAAATTCTTCTGAAAAGGGAAGATTTTGTGGGAGACCTGGTAAAAATTGTGGAGGGCTTGAAGACTGATGAAAACTCCCGGAATGAGTTCCATGAAGTCCTTTCCCCTCTTTTTGGTTCAAGGAATGGGAGAAAACATATTTCCAAAATTGATGATGACGAGATGAATTCTCTGCTTCAGCGCGCTGAAAATATCCTGCTTGATGCTTTACTCACGGAGAAAGATAATGAAAATTAATGCCATCCAGATTGATGGTTTTGGCAAGTTTTCCAGCTTGTCGATGGAAGACCTACCCTCCGGCCTGGTCATTTTTACAGGGGCAAACGAAGCAGGAAAATCGACATTATTTACTTTTATCCGGAGGATGTTTTTCGGTATTCCTAACACGAGGCTCTGCAACCTTTATCCTCCGCTTGAAGGGGGAAAGCATGGGGGAAGACTTTCAGTCATCGATTCTGCCGGAGACAGATGGGTCATAGAAAGAAGTGCAGGTCGAAAAGAAGATGTAAAGGTTTTGCTTCCAGATGGGAATATGGGAGGTAAAGCTGAACTTATTAAACTGCTGGGCCATGCAGACAGAAACGTCTTTGAAAATATCTATGCTTTTGGCCTTGAAGAATTGCAGAGTTTTGAGACCCTGAACGACCAGAGCATCAACAGTAAACTCTACAGTGCAGGCACAGGAGTTGGAGTTTCGATTTCAGGACTGATGAAATCGATCAGCGGCATTGAAAACAACCTGTATAGGCCTAGAGGTAGTAAACCCCTTATAAATGAGCTATTCAGAAAGATAAGAAAAACTGAAGTAAAAATTGCCGAACTTGAGGGGGCCCAGAAAAAATATGATTCGCTTCATTTCGAACTGGAACAGAAAACCATGGAGATTGACCAACTAAAAGAAAAGTCTCTGAACATAAGGAAGAAATTAAACCACATTCAAAACCTACTTTCCATTTGGGAAGACTGGGAGGTCCTCTATGAGTCAAAAACTTCCCTTGAAAGCTTACCTGAACTTGAGAGTTTCCCTGAAAAAGGGGACGAGAAGCTTACGAGGCTCCAGGAAAGAATTGAAGAAATAAGGGAGGTTATTTCAAGGCTGCAGCAGGACATGGGTAAAAAGGCCATTAAAGAAAAAAGCCTTTCCTCGGACGAAAGCCTTCTAAAGCAAAAAGATTCGGTGCTGGAACTGGAAAGCGGAATTGAAAAATACAGGTCTGAAGAAAAACTGCTCCCTTCTCTGGAAATGAACCTCAGGCAGGAAAACGCCGGGCTTTCTGAGCTTCTTCTGGAGCTTGGTCCATCCTGGGATGAGAAAGCTTTGGAGCGTTTTGACCGCTCTATCCCTGCAAAGGAATCCGTCATTCAGATGCGAAGGTCAGTAGACGAAATTGAGGATAAAATAAAAGAGACCAGAAACGAACTCCAGCAGATCCTTAACAGCATTGAAAGAGTCCTTCAGGAAAATGATCTTTTTGAAGAAAGTCTTCTCGTACACAGAGACCAGGTTATCGAACTTGGAAACGGAATTGAAAAATACCAGGCCGATAAGGACTTTCTTCTTTCCGGAACTCAGGAACTTCAGGATAGAAAGGCAGAACTCAGGGAAACTCTGTCAGGGCTTGGGGAAGGATGGGATGAAACTGCCCTTGATCTTTTCGAGCACTCAATCCCTTCAAAAGAAACTGTACTCAGAAAGCGAAGGGAAATGGATGAGGCAGAAAAAACAATTGAAAGATACCGCGACAGGCTCGAATTTGCCCTTGGAGAAATTAAAGAAGTCTGTGAGGAAATCGAAGCCCTCAAAGATAAAATTGAGGTATACTCTACCCTTCCCAGGCCTGAAGAGCTGAAGCAGGAGCTTGAAGCTGTAAGTTATCTCAGGGTAACCTACCATCTCCTGAAGGAAAAAGAAGGTGAACTCAAAAGCCTGGAAAAAGAAGAGATGCTTTTTGCAGCTTTAAGACCTCAGGAAACCGAAAATGAGGATGGTCTCCCCCTCTGGCCTGCAGGAATGGTTCTGCTTGCAGGCTGCACTGGCCTGGTGTACGAAAGCATTAGCGGCGCTCTGTTTTCCGGACTTGTCATATTTTTACTCCTTTTCGCTACTTCTGCGGTATACTTCTTGAAAACTACTAATAAGTCCTCAGTCCGCCCTGCCGGAGAAGAGCGCCTGGAGGACGCTGAGTCCCGGAAACAGAAAACACAGGACTCAAAGGAAAAGCTGTTCAGAGAGATTAATGCACTGAAAGCATCCATGAAAGCCCGTGCAAAAAAATGTGGTTTTGAAAACATTCCTGATCCCTCGGTACGGGAGCAGAAAGCCGATGAGCTGCAGAGGGCCATGGTTAAGTTGAAGACTGCCTGGGAGCTGCGCCAGAGGGAGGAAAAGCTCCAGAAGAAGCTGGATAAGTTAAATGCAAGTTACATAGAACTTAAAGATACTATCCGGGCACAAGAGGCAAAGCAGGGAGAAGTCCTCCAGGAATGGAAAGGGTGGCTTATTTCTTCAGGGCTTAGCCCGGAGCTCTCTCCCGAGCATGTGCTTGAGATCCTTTCAGCAATCAGGGCTTGCCTGGAAAAACAAAAGAATATAAAAGAACTGGAAAAACAGGTAACGCTCAAAGAAGCTACTGTTAAAGAGTATGAAGAAAAAGCCTGTAGTATTCTGGAGGCTTGCAGAAGGCCTATTTCGGGAATTGCACTTGAAAGTGAAATCGCAAAACTCAGGGAGGACGTGAGTTTTGCATTTAACCAGGCTGAAAGAGTAAGAAAACTTGAGGTTGAGTCCGAAGGCCTTAACCGTAAAAAAGAAGAGCTGGAAGCCCGGCTACTTGAGGAGAAAAAGACACGTAATACCCTGGCAGAAAAGTGGACTGGTTGGCTTGGGACTTACGGGCTTGACCCTTCGCTTTCAGTAGAAAGTGTGCTTGAAATCTTTTCGGTAATCCGGACGTGCTTTGATAGGCAGCGTGCAATCCGGAAACTTGAAGAACAGATAGCTTCCAGCAGAAAGTCGATAGAAGCCTATGAAACAAAGGTAGACGGAGTACTGCAGGTATGTGGACGTCCGCTTTCCGGACTCTCTTTTGAAGCCCAGGTTGAAAAACTTCGTTCAGATCTGGAAAAGGCATCCGATGAGGCCAGAAGCCTTCAACAGCTGAAAACGAAATCTGAAGAACTCAAGATTGAACTTGAGGCATCACGGGATAAATACAAAGAAGCTGCTGAAGAGCTTGCAGTTCTTCTTGGTTCCGGTTCTGCAGAGACGGAAGAAGAATTCTATGAAAACTCCCGGCTCTGGGCTCAACGAACCGAGCTAGAAAACAGGAAAAGAGAAGCTGAACAGCAGATATGGAGGATTTCCGGAAGTGACGAAGAGTACAGGCTTTTCGTAGAAGAACTGCAAACTTCTGATCCTTCAGGCCTGAAAGAAGAAAATCGCAGGCTGGAGGAATGCCTGAAAACACTGGAACAGAAGATTTCAGATACTATAGATAGTCGCGGAGCGATACGAAACCAGATTGAACAGCTCGAACGCGGAAGTGAAGGTTCTCTGGCAAGGGTAATGCAGGAAAGCCTGCTGGAAGAACTTCACGAAAAGTCAAGGGAGTGGGCTTCTCTGGTTTTAGCCCGTGAGATCCTTGCTAAAGCAGTCAAAGTCTATGAAAAGGAAAGACAGCCTGCAGTTATCGTGGAAGCCCAGGCTTTTTTCTCAAAAATTACCGGAGGCAGGTACACGAGAATTTATTCCCCACTCAACTCTACCGAAATATATGTTGAAGACCGGAACGGACGTCAGAAGAGCATTCAGGAACTCAGTCGGGGAACGGCCGAACAGCTTTATCTCTCTCTGCGCTTCGGTTTCATCAGGGAATTCGGCAGGCATTCGGAATCTCTTCCGATTGTTTTTGATGACGTACTGGTGAATTTTGACCCTGAACGCTGCAAAAGCACCTGTGAAGCCATAAAGGACCTTGCATCAGACAACCAGATCTTTTATTTCACTTGCCATCCTGAAACCGTACAGATGCTTGTAGAAAGTTTCCCTGAAACCAGGGCTGTAGACCTTGACGCAGTATAAAAAAGTAGATATAGTATAAAAAAGAGCTATAAAGAGCAAAAGCATAAAAAGGCAGATAATAGAAAAAGAAATTCAAGCCTTTTCTAAATAAAGAAGGTAAGAGGAAGCTAATATAATAAGAACTCAAACCAAGCTTTTGTTATAAGAGAGTTTTTCAAGCTAGCAAGTCGTCATTTTTTGATTGAAACTGTAATAATAACAATCCTGATGTGCGAAGTTATTTAACTTTTAATATAATATTGCTATAAAGGAAAAATTATAGAGAGGGGAATATGGTAGACACTTCTTTTCTTTCGTTTCAAACAAATCCGCAATATAGTCCCTTATCTTCATTCTGGTACTTTGGGAGCTTGTCTGGAAAGGTGTAGCTTTATGGAAGGCAGCAAGGGAATCTCAGAAATACTGGTTTATCGCTATACTCGTTTTGAATACTGTAGGCATTTTACCTATCCTTTATATTTTCTTGTTTAAGAAAGGTAGAAAGGGAATATAAAACTAAAAAGTTCAAACTGATATTGAGATCACTGATATTGAGATCACTGATATTGAAATAATTGATATTGAAATAATTGATATGGCGATTTATATCAAAAAGATAAATATTTTTTATCTTTGCCAGTGGGTTTCTTCCATATCAATGGCCGCAAAAATCTGTACAAGAGGGTGTCTTTTTATAGCTCTCATCAAATCCTCTGGGGTATATTCCATACCATATTCATAGCATGAAAACAGCCCCATATGATACAGAATTATGTCCCTCTCAATGCGTGTCAGTTTTATGTGTTTCTTAATTTTTTCAATAGAAAGAACTGAATGTTTATTATTTGCGGGATGGCCTTGTAAAGTCCGATAATTTTCATAATCTCCAACATATAATCCTTCCTTACAGACGTCGTGACACAGAGCAATAATTGTTAGAGAATCCTCAGGAAGTTGTTCTTTTTTCTTAAGGCGAGAATTCGATAACTTCAGTGGCTCTAATAAATTAAGGCTATGTTCCGCAAGTCCTCCAGGATAATCTCTATGATATTTTGTACTTGCGGGTGCCGAAAAGAAATCGGAATTCTCAAGGTACTGGATGTAATCTTTGATTCCTTCTCTCATAACTTCATTTAAGAGATTCAGAATATAATTCTCGTTGGCAAAGATTTCGTCCTCAGTCAGCATTTCAGTTCCTTCAAATTACCAAGACTTATTAAAATATTATATATGAATTGACTTCAACAGATATTGTTTTATGATAAAAACAAATTTTACTAAACAAATTTTACTAAACAAATTTTACTAAACAAATTTTACTAAACAAATTTTACTAAACAAATTTTACTCCTATCTAAGTATTTACTAGATATTTGGAAACTAAATAAGTATAATAGAATAAATTTTCCTTAAGTTTAATAATTATTGAAAAATAAGGAAAACATAAACCTGAAAAGCCCGAACAAAAAAGTATCTTAAGCAGTTCTCGACGAGTTTCGAGTCTCTGTTCATTATTTTGTTATCTGTTCATTATTTTGATATCCCTTCGTTATTCTGCTATCTATTCGTGATTTTAATTTCTTCTTTTCATGGGTTGCCTTATGATAGTTTTAAGTTTTCCCGGCTTTGTTCTTCGCATATCACTTATGTATATCTCATGGTGTTTCTCACCAGGCAGACTGCCATTAAACTCATATCCTTTTTCTTCAATGAAATTATGTAATTTCTCTACCGCCGGGCCTTCCTGAGAATATGGACCAATGTACATTATCTGAGCTGCTAAGCCTTCATGCAGGCTTTGGAATTTTATTCTGGGAAGTACAGGTAGTTTTTTCTTTTTTTCGACTTCCTGTATGGTCTTTTTTATCATGTATTTAGTGATGAAGTCAGGCTGTCTTATCATTGCAGTCCATTTCCAGCCACTTTTATCTTGAATATTGAAATCTGCCAGATTTTCAACCCACCAGAGTCCTTCAAGAGGCATTACCACATAATCCTGCGAGTTCTCTTTTTTAGTGATAAATTTAACTTTATAAGATACTGAAAACAACGCTTCTATGGAATCATGATATTCCTGTGATGTATTAGGGTCGCCTTCACCGTCTATCATTAGAAAATTCATTTCAGGAACGTCTACGATTGATACTTCTTTTGCGGATGGATTGTACATTTCTTTATTCTCTTTTTTAAAATATATTTTCGGCATTTTAGATCACTCCAGATTTTTAACTGCGCTATATTCAAATTAGTCAAAAACAGGCAGTTATTATTGGTTTTTCTTTCTGTGTTTTTCTTAATAAGCAGTTGATATGTCTAGAGATTTGTAGAGACTTGCGGTTTAATATTTCTTTAACACTAATACTCAAGCAAGTCAAATTTTCATCCATGCCAGATATTTGAATATCCTGGAAAATAAGATGGAGATAAAATGGAAATTTATGCTAAAAAGAAGATTCAAAGTCTCACATATAAATTTATTTCATAACTGCAGTAGTAGAAAGAAGTAGAAAGAAGTAGAAAGAAGTAGAAAGAAGTAGAAAGAAGTAGAAAAGACACTTTACGCTAAATTAGAAACTTTCAGCTAGTGTTAAAATGTACATAATTTCTCTCAAATACGATTATTTAGAAAGCTTTAAGCTTCGAAAATACATATTTTTAATTGCTGTTTGAGGTACTGTCCCTGGAAAATCAGGATTGAGGTATCCTGAGTTGAATCCAGGAAGATATGTCTGCATTTTTATTCATGCTATTATTGTTTTTATCAAATCTAAAGCTCAGTGTGACGAGGTGAATTGCCACACTTATTGTACAAAGGAGTTACAATTATGCGTGACACGAAACTGATCCGAGTACTTGCAGAATATCTTGCAAAATGCACAGAAATCCATGCAAGGAACGAATCGATACCGCCAGAGAGCCTGGAAAAGTTTATGATCAACATCGTAAGCTGCCTGGAAGTCGGAGGAGTTGGCGATGTCGGAAAAGAGCTGGTTCCACTCAAAAAAGCACGTGCAACCATCAGACTTGCAAGACGTGAATTTGAATGGCAGTGCGATAATATGGATAACCCTGAAGACTGGGAAACCTGCCTGCGGAATGCAGTCTCAGGAAATGTATAATTTTTTAAAATTTTCCAGGCAACCCGTGAAATTGCTGGTAATATTTTAGGCATTGTCCCCCGCAAAATGAGAATTTGAATACCTTTGCATTTCTCCGGAAGCTGGTGAAGCTTAAACGCTGGTGAAGCTTAAACTATGCAGTCACGCTTTGCAGGCATACGTGTGTCCAAGGCTGTAAATCAAGAGGAAACCTCTCAAATCCGATCAAACAAGTAAGTGCGCGCATTTTTAAGATTTGGCTAAAGACCCCCACTAATTTTTAGCCTTGACATTTTTAGCTTTGACATTTTCATTAGTACTAATTTCTTCATTTAAGATACTTATTGCTTCAGAAGACTATCAGACTTATGCAACTGAATTGAAAAACAGTAGTATGAAACTCAAGCAGTTTCAATCATAAGCAGTTTCAATTATCATGTTTACTCTTCTATATTGAAATCCTTAGAGGGATTTCACTCAATTATTATAAACAGCTTCAAGCTTATTTTTCAGGTAGACGGTAAGCCACTGATATCACAGGTCAGGCAATTCTACCTGTAAATATGGTTGCTTCGTTTTCATATTTTTGTTTCTGATATTTTCCTGCAGTAAGAAAGATCAGGGGAGATCATTTCCCTCTAAGCTCATTTACTCTTTTTTCTGCTTTTTCTTTTGTCTGGAAGATTTCGTTGATGCAGTTACATTTTCGCATGTTATGGTCGCAGTGATAGATAATATATAGAATATCAGACAGGCTGGCAGTGGGAACATAACTTAACTCGTTTAACCCCTACCTATACGGGTATAACTTTGTCCATCGATCTCGAGCTCTCCTGCATCTTTCAATGGATCATATCCAAAACATATTTCGCTATCCAGTTCTATCTGCCACTTTTTTACAAAATAGTCAGGCTGGCCTTCAATGTAATCTTTCTCGCAATCCGAAGTACCGGAACTTTTTATGTATTCAAACATGCTTTCGTATATATCTGCCGTCTTTACTTTTCCATAGTACAGGATGTTTATGTTCCTCATTTCCGTTTGTCTCCATGACGAGTTCGTATATTCTGATAAATGTTAAACTATTAAAAGAGAAATGGTTTTTCTTTTAGTTTAATAGAGTATCTGCAAAGATCTGGGTAGCAAAAAATGTGAATATTCAAATAATATATATTTTTATTCCTACGTTTTTACTTCTTTTGTATATTTTTTACTTCTTTTGTATATTTTTTACTTCTTTTGTATATTTTTTACTTCTTTTGTATATTTTTTACTTCTTTTGTATATTTTTTACTTCTTCCCTGTACTCTCTAACAAATTCCACATATTCTGCAGCGTTTTCTGCTATAGCTTCAATCTCGGATTCCTCAATTTCCCTCTTTACCTTCCCTGGAACTCCAATTATCAAGCTGTTTTCTGGAAATTTCTTCCCTTCAGAAATCAGTGCATTTGCACCTACTATAGAATTTCTTCCTATTTCAGCACCGTTCAATATTGTAGAGTTCATCCCTATAAGCACATTGTTTTCTATTCTGCACCCGTGAAGCACAGCTCCGTGTCCCACAGTTACATCATTTCCGACCTGAACCCCATTCGCAGGGTCAGCATGAATTACCACATTATCCTGAATACTTGTCCGACTCCCGATTTTTATCTTATTCCTGTCTCCGCGAAGCACGGCATTAAACCATACACTTGAAAAATCCCCAATTTCAATATCCCCTATAACATCCGCAGAATCCGCAATAAAAACCGTCTCCGAGATTTTCGGGCTTTTGCCTTTAAAATCCATTATCATAATTATGTCTCCGTCTTTTCAAACATTATTATTCTTATTATCCGGAAATTGATTAGATCATTTTTCAGTTTTAATTCCTTTTATACAGGAAACTTCGCTCTTCACAAACCTCAAAAGTTTCATTCAGGCTTATAAAGAAAATTACTGTTGATAACAATCATATCTTCGCCTTATATTTTTATAAAAATCAAAAAACAGAACGATTAAGTGGAAATTACTTTGTTTCAGAATAGGATCTCCTCTTTTTCTCAGTAATTACACTTTTTTAAGGCCTCTTGCTTTTTGGATCGTCTCAAAAGTGAATATTACTAAATTCTTAATTAAACTGCATAACGGTAAATAAGGTATGCAATCACCAGGATTGTCAAAACAGAAAGGAAATTATTCCCGGATTTTGGGTGCATACTGTTTCTACTTTCAGGATTTTTTAGTTGAAGCAAGTGATCTATTATTGAAGAAATTGAAGGATCTGTTAACTGTTCTTTCCTCCTGTATCTGACCATGAGTGCAAAATGAATTAATGTTATAATGAAGGCCAGGATAAAAATTGCAACACCTTCTACTGATATGTATCCCACAATATTCAGGGCTCCCACGACCAAAAAAGATGCAAAATATACTGCAACTGAACGCCATAGTTCCTGTTCCACAATTGGGTCTCGGTTCATATTTCGGCTTCCTTTCTATTTTCAGTAACTTTCCTGCTCAATAGACTTATCTGGGATACTTCTATAAATTGTTGTTTTTTATCTGACTGCCTTATTCTTAAAACCTTCTCAACTTACTTTAGCATTATACTACAAATTTCTATAAGGTAATTTACTTTTAAACATTATTTGATACTCGTGGCTGAGATATATCTGAAAATGTAAACTGAAAATATAGATTGAAAAGAGACTGAAAACGAGATAATGATAGAGACTGCGAACGAGATAATGATAAATAGAGACTGCGAACGAGATAATGATAAATAGAGACTGTGAACGAGATAATTAAAAATAGAGAATGAAAATGAAATAATGAAAAATAGAGAACTAAAAGATAAAGTGAAGTAAAAAATGATATAAAAATATAACACAAAATGAAAAGGAAAAATAGAAAGTAAATCAGATTAAACGAGAGGAAACAACTCTACGTTAAAACTCAATTCCAATAGTATTATCTTAAATCAATCTCAGCTAGTGCCTGATGATCTTTAGCATACTCTGGGAATCGGGTCTCCGGCAGGTACATCTACAAAACGCATGCCACCAAACCGGTTTCTTAGGACTACTTCTTTCTTATCTGGAGTAACTTCTCCTATAACAGCTGCGTCCCTGCCGTAAGGGTGTTGCCTCAGGATTGAAAGCACTTCGTCTTCAAAGCCGGGTTTGACTCCGATAACTGCTTTTCCTTCATTTGCAACCTCAAGGGGATCGAGGCCCAGCATCTCACAGGCTGCGGAAACAGCTGGTTTGAAAGGAATCCAGTCTTCTTCGATAAGAATGCCTGCTCCGGATTTTTCTGCCATCTCGTTCAGGGCATTTGCAAGACCTCCACGGGTCGGGTCTTTCATTGCCGTAATTACGGGTTCGCCCTCTGGAGTTCTGAGTTTCAGGAGGGGTTCTATGAGTTTCCAGAGGGGGGCTGAATCTGAGGCAAGGTCGGTATCAAAGTCAAAACCTTCCCTGTGAGCCATAAGCGAGATTCCGTGGTCGCCAATAGTGCCTGTGACCAGAATTTTGTCTCCCGGCTGAAGCCCTGAGTCTCTTACAGGGCTATCCGTAATTCCCAGGCCTGCAGTGTTCAGGATAATCGAATCAAGCGCAGTTTTCTCCATGGTTTTAGTATCGCCCGTTATTATGGGTACACCAACCTCTGCAGCTGTTTTGTCCATTGTTTTAATAATTTCCTCAAATTCCTTGAGTGGAAAACCTTCAGGAACGATGACTGCACAGGTAAGGGCAAGGGGCTTTGCTCCCATAACCGTAAGGTCATTGACAGTGCCTGAAACTGCAAGTCTTCCTATATTGGTATTTGGGAAAAAGGCAGGTGTAATCACGTGACTGTCAGTAGTCATTACGAGTTCGCATCCCTTATTGAAGCCTTCAAGTCTGACCGTAGACCCATCATCAAGACATTCGAGTCCAATCGAACCTGCACTTTTATTGTGAAAGTTTTTAAGAATTATTTCTCCTATAAGTGCCTGCATAACCTCTCCGCCTGCACCATGCTCAAGAGAAATGGTATTTGATTTCATATAAGTCTCCTTTTTTCCGCCTTTTAAACCCTTCTGGATCTTCTCAATCTACTTTAAATCTTCTTAATCCGAGCTTCGAGTTAATTCTTATAATCTAATTTCTAACTTGATCTTCACTAACCCTGGCTCGAGCTAATTCTCTTTAATCTAATTTATAATTTGATTCTCATTAACCCTATCTCGAGTTAATTCTCTTTAACCTGGTTTCTTTATTCTCTTTAATCTCGCCTCATCTATTCTGAGCTTCTTTAACTCCAAGCTCGATAAAGCTAATCCAGGTTTCCAGGCTTTCCCAGTCATGCTTTGAAGTCAGGATAACCGGCACATTCGGTTTTAAGGAAAGAATGTCGTCTCGCATTTTTTCGGCATCGACATCAACCGCATGTGCAATGTCAACTTTATTTATTACTGCAAGATCTGAAGTCTTGAATATCATGGGGTGCTTGAGAATAATGTCGTCTCCCTCGGTAACACTCACGATTACGACCCTCAGGTGTTCCCCCAGTTTGAAGTCCACAGGACAGATAAGGTTGCCTACGTTCTCAATAAAAAGGAGATCCGTGTTACTGAGATCGATTTCATCCAGGGCTTTTTCCACCAGTTTTGCATCAAGATGGCACTCTTTTCCAGTGTTTACGGGAATAGTAGGTACATCAAGTTTTTTGAAACGAGAAGAATCCATTTCTGCGACTACATCCCCTGCGATCACAGCTATATTATACTTATCCTTAAGTTGCCTGATAGCTTCTTCAATCAGAGTGGTCTTTCCTGATCCGATTGCACCCATAACATTTACCGAGAAAACCTGATACTTGTCAAGTTTCTTTTTGTTTTTTTCAGCAACTTTATCATTTGCTTTGTAGACATCATGTCCCATATCGATTACATGCATTAACATAAACATCACTTGGGGAATTATTTTTTATTTTTTACCTTTTTGAGGTTCAATCCTGGTTTTCAGTTTCGATTTCGATACTTTTAATTATCAGTTCTCTTCCACCTGTAAGCTGAGCAGGCTTTCCGCAGACCGGGCATTCCATAACTGCCGCATAAGCCAAAAGTTCGCTTTCAAATTTACAGTTCTCTCGTATCTTTTTTTCATCTACTGCCCCAGTGTATCCACACTCACATTCAAGAGAGGGCGGTATCATTTCTACAATAAGATCTGCATCTTTGGCAATACTTTCATTTGCAAGGACGTTAAAACAGAAACTAAGTTGTTCCGGATTAGTATGGGATAGTCTTCCCATCTGAAGGGTTACGTGCTTAACTTCCGTGGCTCCATGCTCTTTGGCAGTAGCCATTACCTGCTCGAAAATTTCACATGCAATGGACAATTCATGCAACTCTGTTGCCTCCTTCTCTTGAGTACCTGAACCAGTTATAACACATACCTTCCTGGCTTACCATACAGGGACCTGCAGGATTTTTCGGGGTACATTCCTTACCGAAGTTCGGGCACTGGGAAGGCTTTGCTTTTCCTGTAAGGATAGCGGCGCAGATACAACGCTTTTTGTCTTTTCCTCCTGTTTTCTTTCGGACATCTTCAAGAGCAGAAGCATACAAGTCTTCGTACTTCTTTGCAGCATCCTTTTCCTCAAACTCTTTCCTGAGCACAAGCCCTGAATTCTCTATCTTTCCTATACCTCGCCACTCAGAATCTGAGGTTTCAAATACTTCATTCATTATTTTAAGGGCAATCTGGTTCCCTTCAGGTTTTACAGCTCTCGGGTAACCGTTATCTACCCTTGAGATTCCTTCCTCGGCTTGCATTTGTAACAGGTTTATTCCAAGGAGAATATCTCCTGGTTCAAACCCACTTACGGCAATAGGAAAGCCTTTTTCTGCAAGAGACTCAAAAGGTTTTGTGCCTATTATGGTTGCCACATGCCCAGGAGCTATAAAGGCATCAACGTCTGCATCCCTGGCAAGGAATTCGACTGCAGGAGGAGTTTGCTTCTGTGAGGTAAGAAGGCTGAAGTTTTCGGGGGTCTTTCTTAAAAGAGCAGCAGCATTTGCGGGAACTGTCGTCTCAAAGCCTATTCCAAAAAAGACTACTTCAAGTTCTGGCTTTTTTTCTGCAAGGGCAATTGCATCGTCAATACTATAGACCATCTTTACATTTGCCCCTTCAGACTTCGCATCCAGCAAACTTTCTGCCGAACCCGGAACCCGCATCATATCTCCAAAAGTGACAACAGTTGCCCCGCTTTTTGCAAGGGCAATTGCAATATTAATATCTTCTTCAGGAGTCACGCAAACAGGGCATCCAGGGCCGCTAATTACCTCGATATTTTTCGGAAGGATACTCCTTAACCCATATTTTGCTATCGTTCGCTCGTGTGTTCCGCAGACATGCATTATGCGAAGCGGTTTCTTCGAGCCTTTGATTCTTCCCAGTAGCTTTTTTTCAAGTTCAGGAACCGCTGGCTTTGAAGGTAAATTCCCGTTTTCCATTTTTCATCAGCGTCCGTTTTCAGATAGATTCGCTTTCTGGTGTATCTATCTCTTCAAGTCCCGCAATCTGTCTGAGAAGGTGCATTGTTTCTTCACTTTCTTCTTCCGAGATTTCGGCTATTGCATATCCAACATGGACAAGAAAATGTCTCCCTATCTGGGATTCATTTGCGCCTCCCATAAGGTCCATATTCACATCTCTGCAGATTCCGCCCATGTCAATCGTTGCAGTATTCTCATTTACAATGGATTTTACTTTTCCAGGAATAGCTATACACATGTTTCCTCGAACTCTTTTCTTTTAAAATCCTATTAATTTATATAATTTCATTTTTTATGAGGTAAATTCCTGTATTAAGAGTTTTGCAAAACTTGTATTAAGGGTTTTACAAGAATTATTTTGTAAGAATTATATATTTGTGGGGTATATATAATTACAGGTCTCAACTGAGCAAAAACCCCTCCCAGTTTTACTTCCTTAACCGGCTAAATAGTTTATATCCCCTTACTTGTTTTTATTTTTCTACTGCTGCTCTTAAATGAGCGCTTTTCCTTTTTCCACTTGCCGCAGATAGAAAAATGGAGATACCATCAACAAGACCCTGATTCTACGTTTTAAACAAATCTGTTGTCGAAAATTATTTTTTAAAACTTTCTGGTCCTATGTTATATTCTTTTTGTTTTTTCATTTCACTTACATAATTTAAAAATGTTATTTTTCCCTGATATTTAACTTGCTTTAGAAAGGGTTTAGAAAGAGTTCTAAAATCACTCTATTTATCGGGACCTATTTGTCGGGATACTCTATATTTAAAAGACATAGATAATTACTTGAGTAGTATTATATAGTAGTATTATATTCTGCAGCTTCACATAATAAGATTAGCTTCTTTAGCACTTCTTTTCCGTATTAAGTTTCTATTAAATTTATTTTTCAGAACATTGAAGATCAGAGTTAATAGATAAAACCCGGGATAAAAGTTTTCAGCTTTTAGTAGGAGCGAAATTCTCCGTGGAATTTGAGAGTTAAACATGATCAGTTGCCATAATAGAGTTCCTTCTCATGAAATATTAGTTCTAGTTGAAATATCTCAATATACTAAAATATCCTTTAGAAATAAGTAATTCTTTCTTTGCTTTTCAAAACTTTTTTGCATTTTATTTTAATTTCATGCATTTTGTCATAATACAGATAAATTTTTAAATATGAATTAAGACTTCATTAGTAACTTTTAACTTTTGAAATTAAATTAATTTTTTTGATCCTCTTTTCTCTTTCAAGAGGCTTCAATTCTACATATATGTACTACAATACCCAACAATAGACATTGAGTTGAATTATTTATATTTGGGACATATTATATATATTCCCAAATCATATGTCTCCAATCCAGCCAATTAATATATTTATTGGAGCGTGTAAAAAACCTTAAATACTATTCCCTCATTGAAAACATTAGTGGTAAATTTATGTATGCATTTATATAATTACTGTGGACAATTATTCAAAATTTTCTTTTGAATGTATAATTTGGGTAAAATCAAGATGTGGTAGAGATGAGTACTGGAATAAAAAATCTTGTCCGTACACTGGACAGTGTGGACTTCTTAAAAATGGATCGACGCACTTTCATGAAAGCGTTAGGTGCAATGGGTGCAGCTGCATTTCTGAATACCTACCAAGCTGACATGGTAAAGGCCCTTGAAGAATTCCCAGAGACAAAGCTTCTTTGGATCCACGGCTCCGAATGTACCGGCTGTTCTGAATCAGTGTTAAACGCAGGCAATCCTGACCTTGTACAAGCACTACAAAAGCTCAATATCAATCTTGCTTTCCATGAGACTCTTTGTGCACAGCAGGGAATCTGGAATGATGGCAAGCTTGTGAACAACGCCGAGCTTAACTCCGAAATTCTCCAAGAAGAAATATATAAAGAAGGTAAATATATCCTGGTAGTTGAAGGCTCAATTCCAAACGGTCCAGATGGTTCGGGACGCTACCTGGTTATTGGGAACAAACCTTTCAAACAAACTCTTGGAGAAGCTGCAAAGAACGCAGTTGCTGTCGTTGCAGTAGGTTCCTGTGCTGCATACGGAGGAATTACCTCTGCGGACAGCGATGTTGCCAAGGATACGGATTACAGGGGAGTAGCTTTTGCAAAAGATGACTCTTCAAAGGGCATGCTTAAGGAACTTGGCATCGATAAGCCGGTAATCAACATTCCTGGTTGCCCTGCTCACCCTGACTGGGTTCTTCTTACTGTGGGCGCGGTAATTCTTGGAAAGATCAAGATCCCTGATGATCTCGATACTCTTCTGGACGAGTACGGCAGGCCAAAGGTCTTCTTCCCCCCAGACCATGTTGTCCATGATAACTGCCCACGCCGCGGATACTATGACCGTGGAGAATTCGATGAAGAGATCGGCGGGCCAGGATGCCTGTGGAAATTAGGCTGTAAAGCTCCCTATGCTCACGCAGACTGTGCAATTCGTAAATGGAATGGTTCAGTAAGCATGTGTACTCAGGCAGGCGGCCCCTGTATTGCCTGTGTCGAGCCGGGCTTCCCAGACACTTCAAGACCTCTGTTTGTTGAACGTGAAGATATCGGAGTTGCCGGGACAAACATTGACACAATAGCCAAAGTTGCAGTTGGAGCAGCTGCAGTTGCAGCAGGCGTACATGCTGTTAGGAGAATGGGAAAAGGAGAGTGAGTGAAAAATGGTAAATGTTACAGTTGATCCCTTAACCAGAATTGAAGGTCACCAGCGAATATCCACTGAAGTAGGTGCTGACGGTGTTATTACCGATGCCCAGTCATCTTCCCTTATATTCAGGGGTTTTGAACGAATTTTGCAACATCAGGACCCAAGAGATGCAGCTTTTCTTACCCAGAGAATTTGCGGTGTCTGTCCTCTGTCTCATGGATTGACAGCCACAAATGCTCTTGATGATCTTTATGGCGTAGCTGAGAGTGTTCCAAAAGACGCTCTTATGATGAGGAATATTTTCCAGGGCCTGAACATGGTTGCAAGCCATGCAACTCATATATACGTCCTCTTTGGTCCTGACCTTGCAAACCCAGCGTACAAGAATGTCCTCACAACACTGGGAGACACCGGAAACGCAGTCTGGAAAGAGATGGTTGGAAGGTTTGCCCCAATCAGCTACAAGATGGATGGCGTGGCTGTACCTGCGGGAAGTTCCTATCTTGCAGCAATTCCTGAAAAGAAACGCCTTGCGGAGATGATCGCACTTATTGCCGGTAGAATGCCAGGTCCTTCAGCCCTTTATCCAGGTGGATATACCTACCCGGCTACTGTCGCAGATGTAACCAAACTTGCCTCTTACTATCTGCAGATCATGGACTTCGTATCCAAACATACTCTAAGAGTTGATTTTGATACCTGGATCAAAAACACCTATAAGGCAAGCTCTCCTCAAAAAGCAGTAAGCTTTGTTACTGAACACCTCCAGGGTCTTGTTGACAAATCAACTGCTTCCAATGACTTCTCCAAAGACGCAGGTTGGGGAGATGTGGAGTTCTATGCAGCTTTTGGTTCAGAACTTGTAGGAGAACAAATTCTTGGTCTTCCAGCAAGCCTTAAACATGATACAATCGGTGGGTACAAGGACCCCTCAAAGATCTGCTTCGTTGCATATGGTGGATACTACAAGTACAAAGACGGATACGATCCGAGAAGCCCGGCAGGAGACCGTATTTTCACCTCAGGTGTAGTATCAGGAAATCTCGAATATCAGAAATTTGATCCGGACAAGATTACGGAGAGCACTGCTCACTCCTTCTACCAGAACAGTTCCAACGACCTCGCACCAACAAAAGGTGAAACCGTTCCGTTTACGGATCCAAACAAAATCGTCTACACCGGAGGTTCGGACAGCCAGTACAGCTGGGATAAGGCTCCGAGATATGACGGAATTGCAGGTGAAGTCGGGCCTCTTGCACGCATGCTAAATATAAAAGAGCCACTCGTAACCGGTTTGGCTCAGGCCCTTAATGAGAAAGGCTACTCTGCAGCTAATGTTTACACCAGAATGCTGGCTCGTATGCAGGAAACTGCAATTCTCGCGTATGAACTTCTCAATTGGGTAACAGTCGATTACAACCCCAACGGCAAGATTTCCGTGCCTATAGACCTTAATGCAGCTAAAAATAATTCGGGAATGGGCATATGGGAAGCTCCTCGTGGAGCTCTTGGTCACTGGATCTCTGCTGGCAGCGATGGAAAGGTTACCAACTATCAGTGTATAGTTCCGGGTAGCTGGTTGATGTCCCCAAGAGACAGCAAAGGCATTCCTGGTCCTCTCGAACAGTCTCTCATTGGTTCAAAAATCAACCCAGTTGGAGATGTCGATTATACCAATCCAGTTGGCATTTTCCATATGGGTAGATCCTATGATCCTTGCATTTCATGTGCAGTCCACACCATTGACCTGACTGGGAAAAACGCTCCAAAGACTCTAAGAATACTCTAAGTATAGTACAGAGGGAGATGACCCATAATGAAATCAAAAGACAACCGGTCAATGGTTGTTGAGCGCTATACCGCAACTGACAGGATAGCTCATACTGTCCACGCTATTGCAATGTTAGTGCTCATCATCACCGGGTTAAAGATCTATACTGGATGGGACTTTATGAGTTTCCATACCGCCCGCGGTCTTCACATGATAATGGTTCCGTTCCTGCTTGCAGTGAACTGGATCCTTATCCCTTACAACATCTTCTCCGAAGGCCATGGGTTTATGGGAAAGATTTCACACTTTAAGGACCATTATATTTTCGGTCCTAAAGATGCAGCTCGTATGGGCGGTATAATTGGCAACTTCTTCAGGAAAGGCAGATATCCGGCATTCAGCATCTATGATGAGACTACTGGCCACTACAGGACCAAACTTCATCCCTTAATGAAAATCCTGATCGTGCTTGAAGGTACAGCTCTGTTCTTAATTGCAGTCTCAGGCGTTGTGCTTTACAAGCTTGACTGGTCGCTTTTTGGCCTTCCTATAGCTTCATGGATACTGACTATAACAGGCTTTATTTCACCTGTGTTCAATCTGTCTCCCCTGGAGTTCCTCAGGATACTTCACCTGCTGATGACCTACTGGTTTGTTTTTGAACTGGTAGTCCATGTGGGTATTCTGGAGCTTGATCCTCATGTCTTGAAGTACTACAAAGCTATCTTCCTGACCGGAAAAGAAGATCTCGCAGATACTCATTACTCTGAGGTTATCACAGCTAAAACAAAGTATTGCCCTACAAAGGAAAGGCCCTGAAAATATCTTACAGAGAATAAACTTAAGGTAGTACAGGTATGTTTGAAAAGCCTGTACACCTTTTTAACTGCTTTTTTGAGTGAAAATATGTCTATACTAAATGCTTCTATACGCATTCTTGGTTGCGGAAGCCCATTAATGGGAAACGATGGTGTTGGCCTCAAAGTCATTGAGGCCCTTCAAGAATCCGAACTTAAAAACCTCAAAGATGTCAATATCGTGGATGCAGGGGTATGTGGGCTTGACCTTCTAAATCTTCTTGATGGCGCCAGGAAAGTCATAATAGTTGATGCAATTCTGGCTAACAGCCTTCCAGGTTCAGTACACCGTATAGAAGGGAAGGACTTACTGGATGGTGTCGAATTTCATCCCCTGGTTTCAGTACATGATCTGACAATTACAGATGTATTGAAAATAGGAGAACAGGTTCAAGAACTTCCTGAAATTGTGGTCATCGGAATTGAAATAGGGTCGATTGTCACGGAAGCTACGCAGGAAATCAGTCCAGATGTTCTTAAAGGTGTGGATAAAGCCATAAAGCTCATCAGAGAAGAGGTCTTTTCCTCACTTTAATTTCATTTTTGCT
>NZ_LZPK01000124.1:0-7462 GCF_001729375.1 Methanosarcina sp. A14
TACTTTCCATAATCTATTTTGAACCACTTTTCATAATGGTTTTATCTCACTTTTCCAATCCATTTTTGAATTGTTTTTTATTAAATTCAACTTTTTATAGACCTTTTTTATGACTACAAAAACAGATATTCGCCATTTTCCATAAGAAATAAAGGTGTTTTCTGACTCTTTTAATGCTCATGTTTTTGTATTGTTATCATTTGACCGCTGGCCAATTTGGTAGGATATTTTGTATTCTTACATAATCGGTGGAATTAATGATTTAAGAAAGCAATAAAAAAGGCTAAAAATATTCACAAGTTCTATTTCCAGTTCCTCGTTTTATAATTCTCCTTAGAAAGATATTCCTGAGGCACTGGGAATTTTTTGCCCCTTAGTCAGGGTATTTTCATGAATGACCCTAGGAATATCTTGAAAGAAATCTCTTAAAAGTATAAAGACGCAGCAGGAACTTCCTTATCCATAGATCTGCTGTGCCAGATAGGGTCTGGATACCTATCTGTCCAATCTGATCTAGCGGGGTTTCTAACCAGTCGACGTGTTCTTCTTCTTCCTTCAGGATAGATTCTAGGAAAGTTTTATTGTTGTTATCTCCCAACTCCGTTGCCAGGCGAATGCCTTCATTATAACCTTTGACGGCCACTAATTCAACCCTGAGATCAATAAGTCTTATCAGATTATTTTTGATAAATTTATTTAAATAAAAATTAAATCTATATTTATTGGGGGTAACTTATGGGTTATATCGAAACCTGGGGAGAGGTAATGCAAAGCCCGTCTGACTTTTACAGAGATATGCCTAAGACCGGAGGGTATATTGATCCGCTTACTTTTGCAGCAATTAGTTTCATCATATACGCATTTTTAGCTGCACTTTTAACCGTCCTCTTTGGCCCTGGAATGTATATGGGCTGGATGTAAGGTGGAACGGGTGGGATGTACGAGGGTATGTACGGTAGTGCGAGAGGGCTTGGCTTTTTCGCGATACTTATGACTGTGATCATAACACCTATTGCAGGTATTATTTCTATCTTTATCGAAGCTGCAATACTCTATATTATTTATAAAATACTTGGAGGAACGGGAAGTTACGAAGGCACTGTAAGATTCATTTCTTATGCAACTGCTGTACTGGTACTTTCCTGGATTCCTATTGTCGGCTGGATTGCCGGAATTTACGGGATATATCTCTATATTGTGGGCGGAATGCATGTCCATGATGTAAGCATGGCAAGGTCCGTAATAGCTGTACTGCTACCAACTTTACTTATAATCTTGCTTATGGTTATATTTATGGCATGGCTATTTGCTTTTTCAGGATTATCTCTCTTCGGGTTCTTTTCTACGGGGGTTATCTTTTTATAAAAAACTCATCTTATTTTTTGATTATGTTCTATGTAAAAATTTAAAAACCGATTGCCTTGAGCTAAATGTTTATATATTAGAAATTCCTTTAATTGAAGCTACACGAGCAATACGTGATCAAGAATGCCAAGATGGCGGAGCGGCTACGCAATCGCCTGCAGAGCGATTCCATTCCGGTTCGAATCCGGATCTTGGCTTCTTCTTTAAACAATTTATTGCTCTGTAATTATTTTATATAGTACCCTACATGAATTTGCATAATGCCAAGATGGCGGAGCGGCTACGCAATCGCCTGCAGAGCGATTCCATTCCGGTTCGAATCCGGATCTTGGCTTTCCTTTAAAAACCAATCTTTTTTCCAGAACTTTTAATTTTCTGATTCTTACGACCTATTCTTAAATTTTTTTCGTTTGGTCTGCTTAAGTAAAGTGACCACGTAAATGAATTCTCATATAAGTGGACCACATAAGTAAATCGTATGCCTGCTTCTGAGATGTAATTTAGAGCTTACTTTGATTCAAGGTTCAATTCCGAACCTTAATTTTATATTAGAGAAGACTGATTTTTGAGCATGGACATTGATGAACTCATGAGGAGGCTCTTTGAACTTTATCCTGAAGCTTCTAACGATGGCTTTACAGATCCTTTTTTTGCGTTAATTTCTACTGTGATGTCCCACAGAACCCGGGATGACGTGACCTATCCAGCGGCTAGCAAGCTTTTTGAGAGATTTTCGACGCCTGAAGAAATGGCGAGAGCTGATGTTAGCGAGATTGAAACTCTTATCAAAGATGTGGGCTTTTACAGAGTTAAAGCAGGGAGAATAAAGGAAATTTCCAGACTTCTTCTAGAGAAATATGATGGCAAGGTTCCTGACGATATGGAAGCTCTTCTTGAACTGCCTGGAGTAGGCAGGAAGACCGCTAACTGCGTGCTTGCGCATGCTTTTCTCAAGGATGCCCTTGCCGTGGACACTCATGTTCACAGGATTTCTAACAGGCTAGGTCTGGTAGATACAAAAACTCCTGAAGAAACTGAAACCGAATTAAAAAAGATCTTTCCACGGAAATATTGGAGACATATAAATCTCTTGCTCGTAAAATTAGGGCAAAATACCTGCCGGCCTATTTCTCCAAGGTGCAAAACATGTACTCTTGATGATATCTGTCCTAAAATTCTCCTTTAATAGGGAGTTTTATGTGGTCCCGGAAACTTCAAAGTCAAACTCCAAAATAGAACTCCGTGACTCTATCAGGGCTGCGGAAAAAACCTGTGGGACGATACGAGATTATTTATAATATAAGGCTGGCATTTAGCAGGCAAAAGGTTATTCGTATCCTTAGTTGACAGTAAATTAATTCAAGGTATACGGCTATCCTCACCGTTATCAATATTCAGGATCATATAATAGGATCTATAATTTATCACATTTTACGAGGTCAAATATGTTTCAAATAGGAGAAGCTTTAATGGGGCAGGGTGCAGAACTTGCCCATGTTGATTTGATGATAGGAGACAAGGGAGGACCCGTAGGGCAAGCTTTTGCAAACGGCCTGACCCAGCTTTCAGTCGGTCATACCCCTCTCCTGTCCGTTATCAGACCCAATCTGCCTCCAAAACCTTCAACCCTAATTATTCCGAAGGTTACGGTAAAAAATATGGAGCAAGCAGGAAAAATTTTCGGACCTGCTCAGGCAGCCGTTGCAAAGGCAGTAGCAGACTCAGTTGAAGAAGGCGTAATCTCAAAGGATCAGGTTGAAGAAATTGTCATTGTAGCCAGTGTCTTTCTCCATCCTGATGCCCAGGATTACAACAAGATCTACAGGTATAATTACGGAGCAACAAAACTCGCAATCAAGCGTGCTCTCGAAGGTTTCCCGGACATTAACACCGTTCTTGAGGAAAGCAACAAGTCTACCCATGCTATCATGGGATTCAAGGTCACAAGGCTCTGGGACCCACCATACCTGCAGGTTGCTTTTGACAATCCTGACATCGAATTCGTGCAATCCGCCATATCTCAGATTCCTAAAAGCGATCACGTTATTATCGAAGCAGGCACACCTCTTATCAAACGCTATGGTATGGATGTCATCTCAAAGATCAGAGAGGTCAGGCCTGATGCCTTCATAGTAGCTGACTTAAAAACTCTGGATACCGGAAATCTTGAAGCAAGAATGGTTGCAGATGCTGCAGGAGATGCTATTGTTGTCTCTGCACTTGCCCCAATAAGCACTATTGACAAGCTCATTGAGGAAGCCCATAAGACAGGTATCTATGCGGTAATGGATACCCTCAACCAGCAAGATCCGATTTCTGTCTTAAAACAGCTTAAGGTCATGCCTGATGTCATTGAACTCCATCGTGGAATCGACATTGAAGCCACTGAACATGCATGGGGCAATATCGCCGAGATCAAGAAGGTTGCTCCAAAGACACTGGTTGCTGTTGCAGGCGGTGTCCGTCTTGACAAAGTGCCTGTAGCTCTCGGTCAGGGTGCTGACATTCTTGTGGTTGGACGTGCGATTACCAACTCAAAAGATGTCAGGGAAGTTGCCGAACAGTTTATCAACAGCCTTAACAAACCGGAAATTGACCAGTTCAGGGTCATGACTGACTTCTAAGCAGGTTTAAGAATTTCCCTTAAAAAAGTTGCTGAAAATCTACTGCTGAAAACCTACTGCTAAAAACTACTGCTAAAGGGAAAAACCATGCAGTGATTTCGGCAGAAACTTTTAGAGAAAGCGTCGAAATTCACGCTTTCCATTTCTTTTTACTTTTCAAGAGGGGATTTTTTTGGGTTTACCATTCATTGTATTGAACTATAAGACTTATTTACAGGGTACGGGCCAGGGAGCAGTGGAAATTGCAAAGGCCTGCAAAACCGTATCCGAAGAATCAGGTATTGAGATAGCAGTAGCCCCGCAGCTTTCGGATATTTACAGGGTAGCCTCGGAAGTTGAGCTTCCGGTTTTTTCCCAGCATCTGGATGGGATAGGAGCAGGAAGCTTCACAGGTCATGTTTTCGGAAAAGCCATAAAAGAAGCAGGCGCTGTAGGGACTCTGATCAACCACTCTGAGAGGCGTCTAACTCTTGCAGAGATCGAGGCATCTCTAAAGGCTGCAAAGGAATTCGGGCTCAGGTCAATTATCTGCACTAATAATGTCCCGACAACTGCAGCAGCAGCAGCCCTGGGGCCGGATTATGTTGCAATCGAACCCCCCGAACTTATAGGGAGTGGAATCCCTGTCTCAAAAGCTGACCCTGAAGTTGTTAGCGGTTCGGTTGAGGCGGTTGCAAAAATTGATCCCAGTGTAAAGGTACTCTGCGGAGCCGGGATTTCCAAAGGTGAAGACCTCAGGGCAGCCCTTGACCTTGGTTCTCAAGGCGTGCTTCTGGCATCTGGAATTGTAAAAGCCACAGACCCAAAAGCCGCACTGGAAGACCTTATCCGTCTGGTTTAAGTTTTGTTTTCTTGAATTTCAGGTTGAGCTCTGGTATTTGCATTCAAGTACTTGGTGAGAGGTTTTACTGCTCTTTCATCTCCAATGTCAATTAGCAGGAACACAGAGTTCTCCCTGATATTCTGGTTTTCACTATTCAGGCCTCTTATTAGAGGTTCCACTGCTTCTTCTTTTCTATCAAGAAGAATCTTTGACGCGCAGTCTCTTACTTTTTTATTATTATCTCCCAAAGCCATGACAAGAGTGTCAGTTGCTTTTTCGCCTTTTATCTCTCCTAAAGCAGTAACAGCAGAGATCCGAATTCCGGAGTTATTATCCTTAAGAGCTTTCTTAAGAGTTCCAACTGCTTTTGGGTCATTTATTTTACCCAGGGCTTCTAAAGCAGTGCTTCTGAGTGTTTCATTTCCATCTGTTGTAGCACTATTGAGCGCGCCTACAGCTGTGGCATCACCTATATTTCCAAGGGCCCATGCTGAAGCGACTCTCACAGTTTCGTCTCCATCCTGTAGTCCTACAGTTAAAGATTTCACTGCTTTTTGATCCCCTATTGCCCCCAGAGCCAGAGCTGCATTTCGCCGTACTTCGGGATTTTCATCGGATAGTATCTGGATCAGGGGTTTAACCGCTTTCGGGTTTCCAATTTTTCCCAGAGCAAGGGCTGCACAACTTTTTACGGAATCGTTTTCGTTCAAAGCCATGATAAGAGGGTCTACTGCCCTTTGATCCCCGATTTTTCCAAGGGAAATAGCACTGCACTCTTTCACATTGCCGTATTTATCCGTTTTCAGGGCAATTGATAATGGTTCCACTGCCTTTTCGTTTCCAATTTCTCCAAGAGAAAAGGCTGCACAGGCTTTTGTCTCATTGCAGTCTTTGACCAAGATTTCAATAAGAGGTTCGATAGAGCTTTCTTCTCTCATTCCTCCCAGTGCAAGTATAGAGCTGACTCTCACATAACTCTCTTCACGTTTTAATGCATCTAGGAGTTTTTCTGGCGCTTTTTTATCTTTAGGATTAACTCCGGAAGCCTCTTCGTATTTTTTTATGTTTTGAGGGTCTGCTTTTAGTGCATTGATGAGGGGTTCTGTTTCTGAGTTCCCAATATCTTCAAAGGCTTTTGCTACTTCCTTCCGGAAGGTCATGTCTTTTTCTTCTACAGCTTTCTGGAGAGTCTGGTCTACTTTTTCGTCACCTTTTTTTTCAGTGAGTTCAGTAGAAGTTTCTGTTTTTTCCTTGAAAAGTTCCTTAAGTTCTGGAACAGCTCTCTTGTCTCCCATTTCAATGAGTGAAAAAACAATATATTTTCTAACAGTCTTATTCTGGTTCTCAAGAGATTTTATCATATCAGGAACTGCCGGTTCTCCTATTTCTACAAGAGCTCTGGCACAGCTCAATTTTGTTTCTTCATTTTCAGCCGAGAGATTTTGAATGAGAGGTTTTATTGCCCTTTTATCTCCTATATTTCCAAGAGCCCAGGCGGCTGTACTGCTTGTATATGCATCATCATCTGAAAGGGCTTCTATAAGGGGCTCAACTGCTGGTTTTCCGATTCCAACAAGAATCTCCCCAGCATACTGCTTGACATTATTATTTTTATCCTTTAATGCCTGAACAATCGGTTTAGTATTTCTGTCTCCAGTTTCTTCAAGTGTTTTTTCAGTTATATTTCTGACTTTTTGGTCAGGGTCTTTTAACTGCTGGACGAGAGCTCCTGTTGCTTCTTCTTCTCCTATTTTTCCAAGAGATTCCACAACAAGGCTCCGTACTTCAGGATCTTTATCTGAAAGAGCACTTATCAGGGCTTTCTCGGCTCTTTGATCCCCAATTTCTCCCAATTCGACAGCTGCAGTACAGCGGACGTCCTTGTCTTCATCCGAAAGTACCTTAATCAGGGCTTCTGTTGCTTTCTCTTCTCGGAGTTCTCCGAGAGCTACAATGGCTTTCTTTCTTGTCTCTCTGTCTTCGTCATTCAGTGCTTTTATCAGGGGTTCAGTGGCTTTTTTATCCCCTATCTTTCCAAGGGCTTCCACGGCGTTCCTTCGAACTTTTCTGTCCTCGTCTGAAAGTGCCTTAATCAGAGACTCTTCGGCTTTTTCTCCTCCAAGTTTTCCTAGAGCTTCTGCTGCACTGGACCTTACCTCACTGTTATTATCTTCGAGACTTAGGTTGAGGGCCTCAACAATTTTCTCATTTTCTACCTTTCCTGAGAATAAGGTCTCCCCCCAGCCATCTTCCTCTGAAGAAGAACCTGCCTTTTCAATTTCTCCAAGAGCCCAGGCTGAATTGGAGCGCACTCTTTCATCTTCGTCTGAAAGTGCTTGAATTAGTTGTTTTTCTGCTCTCTGGCTTCTTGCATTACCAAGAGCTAGAGCTGCACCGCTTCTAACCTCTGGGTCTTCGTCCTTCAAAAGCTGTATTATGGCTTTTTCTGCTTTTTGCCCACCAATATTTCCAAGAGCCAGAGCTGCTTCACATCTTATTTCCGGGTTTTCAGAGTCAATAACTTCTATAAGAGGATCTACAGCGTCTTCTTCCATTTCTTCCAGAGCGAATCTGGCTTCCTTTCTGGAGTTTATATCGTCATTTCCTAATGCCTTTATCAGAGGCTCTATAGCCTGTTGAGTTTCTGACT
>NZ_LZPK01000125.1:0-16118 GCF_001729375.1 Methanosarcina sp. A14
CATTATCTTGCATGAAATAATACTCATAGTGGGCATTGAGATATCTCCACATAAGTTATGCCAGAAAACCTAATTTTTTAGCAATAGATTGATTTAGCAATAGATTGATTTAGCAATAGATTGATTTAGCAATAGATTGATTCAGCAATAGAATATACTTACTTACATATAAGTAAGTAGCGGTTAGGAGAAAAAAAATCAGTCCTTCCACCCAAGGTCGGACTTAATTAGAGAAATAGATCTAACAAGCGTTTTTCTTCCTCTTATACTGGAGAATTGTCTGGCACCCATCAAGGCTTCAGCTACTAATTCTGCACGTGCTTCTGTAGAACCAGAGAAATTAAACTCCCCCTGTTCCAGACCCACTTTAAGAACTCTGGAAATCCAGGTCAGGATGTCATCCATCAACAAAAGGTTTTGTTTTTTAACTTTCTCCGGAAGTTCCTCAAAATCGAGAATTACCGAGCCTGGAGGGCAGATTCTTTTGCCTTCATCAAACTCTTTTAATGCGTAATCAAAGTAGTATTGAAGCTGATCACGGGCTGAGCCTCCGGAGTCCACTATTTGAGCAATATTTGCAGCTAAATTCTTTCTGCTGTCTTCGAGCAAAGCTGCAACTAGATCCTCTTTTTTGGGGTAATAATTATGAATTGCTGCATTTTTTATTCCCAATTTCTGAGAAATATCTTTGTAACTAAATCCATTATAGCCCCGACATTGCAAAAAATTCCTTGCGTAATATAGTATTTGCTGATTAGTCTCGTTCATATCTATTCATAAAAAACATTTATACTCGTTAATAAGTTAATTGAATAGTGTTTTTATTCATATAAACTTAGTTCTTCGATTTATTAGATGAGAAACATCTTGCATTTCACATTATATACATAAGTATTACACCCATCCGGTTGTATCTCCTGTTTTGGTTGTCATAATCATCGCTCTTACAAGGCATCCCTCTAAAAAAGCCAGACATTCAAATTCCAGAAAGCGTGAAGCATTTTTATCAAACAGAACCTGAACTTCACAAGGAAATTCATCATCTCCATCATAATAAACGATTTGGAGAAGGATTTTAGGCAATGCTTTCAGAAGCCACGAATAGCCGCCCGATTTCAGCTTGCCATTAAAAACCCCACCTAATTTGCACATAGTTTCACTGAATGTTGCATAATCTCCACTGAATGTTTTACCAAGCGGATCAGTCATCCATTTTGTATTTGTGCTGAATGTTATTCCTGTGCCGGCAAGATTAGAAGGCACATATGAAAATGCAGGTTCACCCACGCCTTTGGACAATGAATAGTAAGCCAGAACACTGAGGTTGTTGACATTAACCGGCTTGCCGTCAGTCGGGCTAATACCGCGAGAACTTATCTCATACTCGCGGCCAAGAAAATTGACAGATAGAGCACCGTCCGGCTGGAGAGACAGGCCAAGCCGTTCGGCAACTTCTAAAAAATCGCATTTGCTCAATTTGGGTATGAGGCTTTCATAAATTTGTTCATAACCACTACTCATAAAATACTCCCTTCCGTGCGCACCGAAGGTGCTCATTAGCTCTTATTTGAGTTATTAGAATTCCATTTTGAATATATCCTCACTACAGAAGATAGTTACTTACATATAAGTAAGTACTGGTTAAAAACATAAAATAAAAAATCTTATTGTGGAAGGAATATCCAGAACTCTTAGAATTAAAAACAATAGTACATAGGGTTTAAACTAATTAATAATGTTCAGAGTTCTGATTTAATAATTAACGAGTTAAAAGCAATTCCTCTTGTCCATAGCTCATCCTCTTAAGTGAAGAAGAGCATAGCGAAAAGGGCAGCAGACTGCCGAAATGCTGCAACCGGCTGCCAAAGCAAAATTAAGGTATTAGAGCACAGAATACAACATTGATACCGTTCCTATTCCAAGGGGCTCCGCTACAAGTTGAACATCATATTTATTTTTAAGTTCTTCAGAAATTGCGCAGGGAATTCCTGGGGTGGAAAGCACGCAATTCTCCGAAAGTACAGCTTCAGGAATCGTGTTTGCGCATGGGGTCGCCTCGAAGATAATGGAAAACTTTTTTGGATTCGCAGGGTCGAAAGGAATAATCCCGAGGTTTGAAACGGCTCTCTTAAGGAGTCTTGCATCAGGATCATACCCGTAAACCCTGAAGCCTTTCTGCACAAGTTGGGCTGCTCCGGGAAAACCTACCTTTCCGAGCCCCATAACAAGTACGTCCTTTGAGTCGGCTTTCAGGTATCTGGAAGCGATCTCAGCATAAATTATACCTGTGCAGGGTTGATTATTGGCCATTTTTCCATTTTTGATGTTATGAGCAAGGAAAGTGTGATCGTCTGCCATAAGGATGATCTCGGCTCCGTTCTGCACAGCTTCATAATAGCCGCTAACATCCGGCATATCCGTAACAAAACCGTCAAATCCGAAATACTGCGTAATTACATGTAAGGAAGCCGAGAAGTTTCCTATTATCCCGTTTCCTGAAGTTACAGGCACGATGCCTACTTTTTTGGAGCTAGGGGAAGTACCATAAAGAGATTGACAGACGCCTTTTATATCAAGCCCTGTTACTCTTTTCACGACAGAGTCAGCTTCCTGAAGCTGCTTATTAATATTTATCAAATCATTGGGGGTTAAAAGTGCCATTTTTATCGCCATTTCCAGTTTTAGTGCAGTTTAAGTCTTAGATTATTAAAATAAGGTTATTAATTTCCTATTTTTTAAATTGAAATTTTTAATTTTTTTAGTTTCCGTTCCTGTTCTCAAATTTGTTCATTCATACCGTCGCTCCGAAACGCTCCTTCAGAACCGAAAATCCTTTGCATTTTTTTGCTCCGGTTTCTTCCCTGTCCTTCCCCCAGAAAATCATGGTAAATACCGGGTTTTCTCCTTTGCAAAGAAAGATCTCAATGCCGGGTTCTTCATAGAATGTTCCATAGTCGCTACCCATGGAAAGTACCTGTTCTCCCACAGGAACAAGAACACCATTTTCTCCAAGCATTAGGTGCTCATAAATGCAGTATTTGTTCTCGGGAAGAGACTTGATTTCCTCAATACCATCAGTAAAGGCATGGAAAAGAAATTCTATCAGGTTGATCCCAGAAGAATAGTAAACTACTGTAGGTGTCTGACTTGGAAAGCGGGCATCGATTTCAATTACCCTGAGCCCTTTTGGGCCGAAGATTGCTTCCACATCCATAATTCCCTTCAAGGGAAGATTTGCTGCAAGATCATGGGATATCTGCCTGAATAAAGGATTAACAGGAAGCGGAGTTACCATATGGCAGTCATAAGTTTCGTCTATATGGACCTGGGTCTCTTTTACCACGGCAAAATGACTTCCGTCCCCGACAACTTCGAGAGAAACGACCTCGCCTTCCACATATTCCTCAACCAGCATGCCAAGTTCGAGGTCCTCAAGCTCTTTGTCATCATAAATTATCCTGGCTCCCACACTGCTGCTTTCACAAGGAGGCTTTACAAAATAAGGAGGGTGGGAAGGCCTGTCCTGCGGAGTTGGAACTCCTATGGACTTAAAATAATCTTTTGAGCTTTTCTTATCCCTGCTTATCCGGTAAGCTTCAAAATCGAAAAGTACCGGGCAGGAGAATTTTTCTTTTATTGAATTCAGAAATTCGATGCAGGCCAGATTTTCGTTTACAGGAAGTACAGCATCAACCCTTTTAGAGAGCTCAAGAAGTTTTTCAGGTTCCTTTATTATATCAAAACAGTAAAATTCATCCGTGTAGTTACGGATGAGAGCCTGCGGATTTTTATCCACCAGAACTACTTTTATTCCGGCTTTTTTAGATAAATACGCAGCTTCGAAGCCCTGGAGTTTCCCGCCCACAAGACAGATCGTTTTCAAGCTAGCACCCCAGGACTGCCTCAAAGTCAGCCTGCCTGGCAGGTTTCATACCCATGATTTCAAGCCTTTGGATCACGCTTTTTATATCCCTGTCCCGTTCTTTAAGTCCACGGTCATAGTTTGCAACGCCTTCCAGTTGGGAATCGGGAGGAAGGATGGAAGTAACAATATTTGCTCCTGCATTTAAGCGAAGAACCATGCCATCAATGCCTTCCAAGTCAAGGGAAGCGGGGATAAGGCGTTTAGGAAACATTAATCTAAGAACCGATATGATTTTCAGTTCCGATAGATTTGACTTATCCCTGAAACCTTCAAGAGGGGTTCCTTCCTGGGGCAGGAAAGTCATAACTCTGACCATATCAGGATCGTTTGTGCTCATTCCCCTTAAAGACAGAATGGTGGATTCGATATCGTTTCCAACGCCTGTGAGGATTCCGTCTTCTACACAGTACCCCTGTTTTTTAGCAAAACGACGTGCATTAACACGTCCATCGAATGACTGCCCAACTCTAAGTTTCCGGTAGAGCTCAGTGTCATACGTTTCCTGGTAAAGAGCCAAGAAGTTTGCTCCTTTTTCCCTGGCTTTGAGAAGAGTAGCGTTATCCATCAAGCCTGGAGAAATCATAATGGGAAGACCAAGTTCCTCTTTTACTAACTGGACAAGCTCAACGAAACGGTTCGGGTCTTCATAGTAATAGGGGTCTTCCCCCATGGTCAGGTCAACCATATGAAAACCTACTCCTTTCAGGGTTTTGCAGGTTTCTTTTATTTCTTCCATGGTCAGTCGATAGCGGTTGATCTCGTTTCGACAGTTATAGTAGCAAAAGGAGCATTGATTTTTACAGTAAGTGGAGAAATAAATGAAACAATTAAGAAATACCCTGTTGCCAAAATAATGATCTCTTACTTTTCGGGCTGCAGAATAAAGCCTTTCCAGGTCTTCTTCGGATTCAAGGGAAAGAAGAGTCCTCAGGTCGTTATCAGTTAATTGATACCCTTCAATGACTTTATCTCCCAAACTGTCAAATTCATCAAGTGCCATTTTTTGGATCAAAATTTCACCCTCTCATAGATTCTTCAGATGTTTATCGACCCTATCAGAGCCGACTGTCAACTTAATCTCACCATTTAGCTTATTTTGCCATATTGAGTTTTTACCATCCCGTTTTTGATTCAATCTTGCCATTCTACTTTTTGCCATTCAATATTGTCATTCAATATTGCCACTGATATTGCCATTTTACTTTTTGCCATTAATACTGTTATTTTATCTTTTGCCATTTGATATTGCCATTAAGTATCGCAATTCTTTTTGCCTTTCAGAGCTGCAATTCACTTTGCCATAAAGTACTGCAATTCTTTTTGACATCCAGTATCGCAATTCTTTTTTGCCATTTAATGCAGTGTATTAATACCTTCGACCTGTCTTTAGCGATATTTAGTTACTCTGGACGAACTTTCCGGCTTACAGATTGGTTGAAATCCCATTATAGTAAGATTCGGACCTTGATGCCCTCTTAATGTTTTTAAAGCCGTGCATAACCTTGAGCAAGCGTTCAAGACCAAAACCTGCACCTATCCATGGTTTGTCAATACCCCATTCTCTATCAAGAGAAACTGGCCCGACGACTGCCGAAGAAAGCTCCAGGTCCCCGTGCATTATATCAAGAGTATCCCCATAGACCATACAGGAATCTCCTACGATTTCGAAGTCGATTTCCAGATAGTCCAGAAACTCTTTGATGAGAGCTTCAAGATTTTCCCGAGTACATCCCGAACCCATCTGACAGAAGTTCACCATAGTAAATTCTTCCAGGTGCTCTTTGCCGTCAGACTCTTTCCGGTAACAAGGTCCGACTTCGAAAATTTTTATTGGGCCTGGTAAAATCCTATCGAGTTTTCGCAGATAGTTGTAAAGAGTCGGGGCAAGCATTGGCCTCAAGCAGAGATTTTTATCCACCCGGAAGATCTGTTTTGAAAGTTCAGTATCATTATTAATACCCATTCTCTCCACGTATTCCGCCGGAATAAGGATAGGAGACTTTATCTCCAGAAAACCCCGGTCTACGAAAAATTTCGTAATATCACGTTCGAGTTTACCGAGGTAGTCTTCTCTATCATTGGTATAGAGCCGCTGAAAATCGTTTTTTCTTCTTGTCACAAGTTCAGGCTCAAGTTCCCTGAAAGGCTTTGCCATATTTAGAGAAATTTTATCCTCTGGACTTAAGAGAGCCTCAACCCTATCAAGCTGGCTTCTTGTAAGTGAAGGAGCAGGAGCCGATGCGGGAACAGACGAATTTGGAGTTGATTTTGCAGGCGAAGGTACAGATCTGGATGTGTTCGTTGATGCCTTTGCAGAAACAGAATTTTCCAGAGGCTTCGGAGCCCTTGAAACTGATTTCGGCATAGCTTTTTTGACCTTTGGAGCAGAAACTACCCTAACTTTCACACTGTTTTTGCTTTCGGTTGATCTTGTGAGAAAATTATTGATATCCTCGTCCGAAACCCTACATCGTTTGCAGGTTTTTCTGTACTTATGATGTCTGAATGCTCTGGCTGTTCTACAACTCCTGGAATTATTCACAACAAGATGGTCTCCACACGCCATTTCAATGTATATTTTACTTCTTGAGACCTCATGGTGCTTGATTTTGTGGAGCGTGCCAGTCCTGGACATCCAGAGCCCGGTCGCAGATATTAAAACATCTAATGGTTTTTTATCCATAGTGTCACCCCTGGTGAATTAAAAGCCCGGATGATTTCCAAAAAATAGTATTTCAAAATCCCGGCTTACAGAGTATAAACACGGAGCCAGCAATTTGCTGACAGCTACCCGGAAAATAGAAACGATCCACACAACAGAAACAATTTATATAGTCTGGAAAAAGTCTCCAGCTTTTATAAAAGATTTCGGCGGAATGTTCTGAATGTATCTAGAATGTTATTGTATTGCCATTCCGGGATTCAGAAATATGGCGGAAACCCCGGGAATCTAACCCGGCTAAACGGATTTAGAGTCCATTCGATCTACATGATCAGGTTCCCTCCTCGGCAAAATAGATTGAACAAAGCGTTTTGCTTCCTGTATGGTGGTCTTAATTAATGGTATAAAATAATATTACTTAATATATATGTTTGTTGGTGAAAATCTAAGAAAAATAGGGTTTTTGTTTATAAATTTTTTGCGAACCCTTTCAAAAAAGGTTTGACCTAAAACAACTCAACATTAGAGTTTGAGAACTTTATCACCAGACCCTATAGGCGTCACAAACCTTTTCAAAAAAGGCTTGACCGAAAACCCTAGCAACAGCGTGGTCAACTGGCTTAACGATTGCAGATCAACGGTTGCATCTGATGAAAAAAGGTAAAAAGGGAAAGTGGGTGAGAATTTAGCCCACCATAAGTTATCTCGTTATTTCGCTGTGATTTTCAGTTTCGTTATATCGATAGCATCTTCGGGGCAGACACCGACACAGCGGCGGCAGCTTGTACCAAGACATTTCTGGCTGTCGTATTTTGCGATTCTTTGCCCATCTCTTTCTACAATTTCAAGAGCAGCTTCTGGGCATTCTTTTACACATTTTTTGCAGTAGACGCACTTTTCAACCGGGACTTCAAGGATTATGCCAATTTCTTTGAGAATGGAAAGCCCACCTGACCCGACCTCTTCTATGTCTTTGCTGACTCGCTTTTCGATGGTTACATGTTCGAGAATTTTTGGAAGAGGAGGCAGGCCGTAGAGTTCAAGCATCTGGTCATACGTCTCAAGTGGCATGCCCTGAGTCCAGTAGGAAAGCTCGCAGAGGTAGAAATTATTGAAAGTCTCGCTTGTCGCCATCATAAGGTGGTCGGCAGTAATTTTCTTTGCAATCTCAATTACGTCATCCAACCTGGATTTTTCCAGCACAAGTTCCCGAGCAAGTGCAAGCGAGGTATTTCCGAACTGAACAATTTTTTTTGCATAACCCGGTGCGGCTCCAAGCCTGCGGGCGTCTTCAGCGTCCACATAGGCTCCGGAGGCTCCTGACATATATGCGTATTCCAGGTCTTCGTACTTGATTCCGGATTCAACGATTAGGGTCATATGGGCTGCACGGATTGCCCCGATAGCCTTTCCGGCCTCTTCGACATCCTTTTCAGTGATCTCAATCCCAGGACCCAGGATCAGTTTTCCATTTGGAAGTTTAGGAAATTTTTCAATCAGCCCACCTTTCAGTGCCATGGCAAAAGCCGAGATAACTCCTGTGCCTGTGATTCCGACGGCTTCGAATCCGTAGGAATCCTTTATCTCCCCTTTAACCGGATCGATAAGATAAGCGTCCTGTTTCTCCATTTCCCTGTCAAGAACTATAATTCTCCAGTACTGTCCTTCAGGTTTTACATCACAGATCGCGCCAGGACTTGCGAGCATGCCTGAACTTATACCCTGTCCTTCAATCGCAGGTCCTGCTGCTGCGCTTGCAGTGATAATTCGATCCCCGATTTTCAGAGCCATTTCGGCATTTGTTCCGTAATCCGTGACAAGCGAAGGTTCGGGCTGGATAAGAAAATCGGTTTCAAGCATCATAGCCAGGGCGTCAGCTCCAATCTCGTGCTTTATTGCAGGGGGTACGATGATTTCACAGTTAGACAGGTATTTTTCTCCGAAAATTTCAGATGCAGGAAACACACGGGCATCTCTTTTCACATTCCGGACTCCGAGCATCTTCTGCTTGTTTTCTCCTGCATAGGCAAGGTCCCTTATTTCAGTATTCTGGAAAAGGGAAAGCTGGATAGGGTTTCCGCAGACTGCAAGCCGTTCCACCCTTGAAAGGTCAATATCGAACTGCAGGAACATTCTCCTGATTGTCTCGATAATTACCTCATGAGCCACATCTTCACCTGTTGTGATTGCAAAGTCCAGGTGATCCATAACATTTCCCCCGGGGAGGGGATGACCCATGGTTATAACCGTCTTTAAGGTTTCCTTCGTTTCAAGATCAATAAGCTGGGTTCTAAAACCGCTAGTACCCAGATCAAGTGCTATTCCATACATTTTTCAGGTCCTCCTGGAACGTATAATGTTTTGAGGCGTCCGGCAGTAGGAACTACCTCATACAGGGGCGGGATATGAGGACTGTAATTTTAGTGAAATTTCTAATTCGGCATCAATAGGGAAAGGATATAATAATTTTAGAGTTTTAATTATATAGATATAGTTAGGAATTATATAAACTATGTATCCTCTGCAAATTCAAGGACGAATTTTCCAACTATAAGAGTACGGGAATCATTTTATTACACATTTATGAAGTTGAATGTTCCTTTTGAGCATGTTTTTCATACTTGGCTAAATTTTTGGATATTCAGCACATTTGTGAAATTACTTTTACCGATATGATTGTGGAAGGGATGCTAAACTATTATTGTGAAATTACTTTTACCGATATGATTGTGGAGAGAATGCTAAACTATTACTAATTGTTTTGAGAGGGATTAGCGGCTGGTTATTAATAGCCAGTCTGAAAAATGTTATAATTTTACAACAGGCTATATGCAAAGCCAAAATGGATTCTATTCCAAAATTTAGTGATTTTTGCATTTCTTGATTAGAAAACTGAATTAGCAAGAATTCTATTTTCATCAAAATCAATCAAAAAATCGTTTCCTAAGAAAAGATTCTTTAGTTTGAATATAGTATGAGACTATAAAAAGTGCTGGAACTATTAAAATTATGGTAATACAGTCTTGTAAAAATGGAAGCATATGAATTCGATCAGCCAGTGAAACCCATAGAGCTAGAACAGGTCTATGAAAAAGATACACAGTGTATGAAGCAGTTGAAACGTATGTAATAATTGAGCTTATCATAGGGGAGAATTTATCATTGATACAAATATTTGCAATCCACAATTGCGCAACACAAAACAATATCATACTTACATTGGATGATATTGACATGACCGCAAACCTCACCACCTCATAACTCAAACCTATTGATGCAGCAAATCCTTTGATCACTGTGATTGCTAAAGAACTACTGATTGCCTCAGAACTGGTTGTAATTATAGAGAACCTCGGGTCTAACAATAAAAACAACCTATCTTGCAAGAGAACAGATAATAAAAACAAGGTGGGAATAATCGCAAAATATGGATTGTACACCCATCTATCTGAAACATTGACTCTTGACAAAACGATTCCAGCTATGAATATTGGATAATAACTAAAAAAATTCTCATGAATTATTTTGAAGATACCAGATATTAAGGCAAGAACCATGAAAACTAAGAAAGAAATTAATAGAAAACGACTTGTATTTTTTGAATAGAGCATAAGAAAAGGATAAATTAAATAGAAAATTATGATTGTACCTACAAAATGAAGAGTGAATAGTGGTGTTGAATATGTAGGAGCAAGTAGCATTTGCATACCTAGTATGTGTATTAAGAGATTACGGAAGCTAAATAATGTATTCGCATTTGATATAATGAATTGTGAAGAAAGAATACCGGAATAATCATAAAAAACGAAAGTAAAAACCGCAAGAGCAACCCAGTAAAGTGGAAAAATCCGTAAAAAACGTTTTTTATAAAAAAGTAATACATCTTTGATGGATGAAATTTTGCTGTTATTATAATGTATAAGATATCCGCTTATGAATACAAAAAGTGACAATCCAATTTTGGCAAAAAAAGGAGTAAATATTAAAATCGTATACTTGATGTATTTATATCCTAGGTAGGCAGTACTGTGTGTTAAGAGTATGGCTAATATGGCAATTGCTCTCAAAAAATCAAAGGTTAGTATTTTTTCTTTCACGGTAGCTCATAAGATTTTGAAAGTTATATATCATTTGATATAATTATTAGGAACCCTTTAATTTAAAATGTCAGTCAAAGCCTCAAATTTCCCAGCTATTTTAAGCATTTCGTCCACCGATTATAAATAAAACAAATTTACTTGTTTTGAAGGATTTTTCAGCTTATTCCGGCTGTTCAATTGATAAGTTTTTATAACATAATTTTTAATTAAAGGATATAAATACATATTTATTAAATAGTATGTATTTTTCATAATCCTACACACCTATAAAAATAAGAGAGGGATTATAAATGGCAGAATATACCCCAAAAGAAAGATTGTACCGTGCATTAAGGAAACAGCAGGTGGACAGGATGCCGGCTGTCTGTTTCACTCAGACTGCAACTGTCGAACAGATGGAAGCTTGCGGAGCCTACTGGCCAGAAGCCCATTCCGACGCAGAGAAAATGGCGACTCTCGCGGAAGCGGCACACACTGTAGTAGGTTTTGAAGCTGTGAGAGTTCCCTTTGACATTACAGCTGAAGCCGAATTTTTTGGCTGCGGAATAAAGGCTGGCGACCTGAAGCAGCAGCCATCCGTGATCAAACCCAGTGTTAAAAACCTGGAAGATCTGGAGAAATTAAAGAATTACAACCTGAAAGAAGGCAGAATTGCAGTAGTCCTTGAAGCCGTCAAGATTCTCTCCGAAAAATACGGGAAAGAGCTCCCGATTATAGGATCCATGATAGGTCCTTTCTCTCTTGCCCAGCATATTAACGGAGATGCCTGGTTTGGAAACCTTTTTACAGGAGAAGAGGTTGTCCCCGCGCTTCTGGACTTCTGCTCGGACTTCAATGTAGCATATGCAAAAGCAATGGTTGAAAATGGTGCAGACACCATAGCCATCATTGACCCGACAGCAAGCTATGAGCTTATTGGAGGAGAGTTCTACGAGAAGTATGCCCTGCCCTATCAGAAGAAGATAGTTGACGCAATGAAGGAACTCGATGTGGCTACAGTGCTTCACATTTGCGGAAACACAACTAACGGCCTTGGAATTATGGACAAGACCGGCGTAAATGGGATCAGCGTAGACCAGAAGGTAGACATTAAGACCGCGACCGGCAGTGTGAAAAACGCAATCATTGTTGGAAACCTTGACCCTGTAGCCGTGCTCTGGAACGGAACTCCTGAGGAGATCGCAGAAGCCTCAAAGAAGGCACTTGACGCAGGCGTTGGGTTACTCACCGTGGGCTGCGGGACTGTCAGTATGACCCCAACAGTCAATCTCCAGAAAATGATTGAGTGCGCAAAAAGCCACACATACTAAAAACATTGCTGAATAGATTCAGATACTGAATATATCGGACACTGATAGTGTGCCGCGTTAATGGAATTTAAAAATGGACAAGCCGGCCTTAAGCCGGCCTTATTTTTAAGAATAATCCAAAAAAATTACTTCATCAGGCTTGTTTTCTTTCATCTAATCCCGCATTTTTCAATCTCGCATTTTTCAGGAGAAATCATTATTCGGCACGCGCGTGTCAAATTATTATACAAAGACATCTTTTTAAAAAATTTACTATAGAAGGTCTTGAGGCAGGAGATTGTAAATATCGAAAAAGATTACTGCGAGTTTAGATTCTAGTATTTATACTTTTTGTTTTTATGTTTAATATTATTAAAAATTGTATATAAAAAAGAATTATAGTACAGGACTTGGAAGCTGGAGATTGCATATATAAAAGAGGTTGCGCTGGCATGAAATTCCAGTATTTATATTTTTCTTTCATGCCCATATATTGGATTTTAAGAGAAAAAAATAATGGGAATATAGTATTCGTTTATATAGTATAATTTTAATCTTTATTTAGGGATTGAGTCTTGAATATTCAGGACAATTCCAGGCAGTTCCAACAGGCATACTGTTGGGAAATTCGGGATATAAAGCTAATTCGACTGGGAAACAAATTTGCAGTTTCCGGCAAGTAAATTCCCCGGTAACAATGTCATAAGAGAAGAAATTATTCACAAAGGACCCGAACCTGTTCGAGCAAAATGGCAAATGATAGTGAATAATTTTGAATCTAAACAATCAGAAAATTCGTAAAGGAACTTCCTTGTGCCTAATGGCTGAAAAATATAAGGCAGCAGGGACCTGAACCTAAAACGAGAACCCCATGCAAATGCTCTTTTTTAGCTAGCGGAGCTAGGGTCTGTGTTCAAGCATAAAGCCTTTGCGAGAAATGACTCAGGAGACATTTTACTGCCCAACGATACTGCACAGAACTGCGAATCTCAGTGGAGGTTTACAAAAATGGCAAATCAAGAGATTTTTGATAAGTTACGCGACGCAATTGTAAATCAAAACGTTGCAGGTACTCCAGAGCTATGCAAGGAGGCACTGGCTGCGGGAGTTCCAGCACTTGATATTATTACAAAGGGCCTTTCCGTTGGAATGAAAATTGTCGGTGATAAGTTTGAAGCCGCCGAAATTTTCCTGCCTCAGATCATGATGTCTGGAAAAGCGATGAGCAATGCAATGGAAGTTCTCACCCCTGAACTTGAAAAGAACAAGAAGGAAGGAGAAGAAGCTGGACTTGCCATCACCTTTGTTGCAGAAGGAGATATTCACGACATTGGCCACAGGCTTGTTACCACTATGCTCGGAGCAAATGGGTTCCAGATCGTTGACCTGGGAGTTGATGTGCTTAATGAAAACGTTGTAGAAGAGGCTGCAAAGCACAAGGGAGAAAAAGTTCTCTTAGTAGGATCTGCTCTTATGACCACCTCCATGCTCGGCCAGAAAGACCTTATGGACAGGCTCAATGAAGAAAAACTCAGGGACAGCGTAAAGTGCATGTTTGGAGGAGCTCCTGTATCTGATAAATGGATCGAAGAAATCGGAGCTGACGCAACTGCAGAAAACGCTGCAGAAGCCGCAAAAGTAGCACTTGAAGTTATGAAATAATCCTGGGAGGCAAAAAGATATGACATTTAGAAAATCATTTGACTGCTATGATTTCTACGACAGAGCTAAAGTAGGAGAAAAGTGCACCCAGGACGACTGGGACCTTATGAAGATCCCAATGAAGGCAATGGAACTCAAGCAGAAGTACGGGCTTGACTTCAAGGGAGAGTTTATCCCGACAGACAAGGACATGATGGAAAAACTCTTCAAAGCCGGCTTTGAGATGTTACTTGAGTGCGGAATTTACTGTACCGATACCCACAGAATCGTAAAGTACACTGAAGACGAAATCTGGGATGCAATTAACAACGTGCAGAAGGAGTTTGTACTCGGTACAGGCAGGGATGCCGTTAATGTAAGAAAGAGAAGTGTTGGTGACAAGGCAAAACCAATCGTACAGGGCGGGCCTACCGGTTCTCCAATTTCCGAAGACGTGTTTATGCCTGTTCACATGAGCTATGCCCTGGAAAAGGAAGTAGACACGATTGTTAACGGTGTAATGACCTCTGTACGTGGGAAATCACCTATTCCAAAAAGTCCTTATGAGGTCCTTGCTGCAAAGACCGAAACAAGGTTAATTAAGAATGCTTGCGCCATGGCGGGTAGGCCTGGCATGGGTGTCTAGGGCCCAGAGACCTCCCTGTCCGCTCAGGGAAACATTTCCGCTGATTGTACCGGCGGAATGACCTGCACGGACAGCCACGAGGTCTCGCAACTAAACGAACTCAAGATTGATCTTGATGCAATTTCAGTTATTGCTCACTACAAAGGGAACAGCGACATCATTATGGACGAACAGATGCCGATCTTTGGAGGGTATGCAGGCGGAATTGAAGAAACAACAATTGTAGATGTTGCAACCCACATTAACGCTGTTCTCATGAGCAGTGCAAGTTGGCACCTTGACGGCCCTGTCCACATCCGCTGGGGTTCAACCAACACCAGAGAGACACTGATGATTGCAGGTTGGGCATGTGCAACAATTTCCGAATTTACGGACATACTGTCAGGTAACCAGTACTACCCATGTGCAGGACCATGCACTGAGATGTGCCTGCTAGAAGCTTCAGCCCAATCAATTACCGACACCGCTTCAGGCAGAGAAATTCTCTCAGGAGTAGCATCAGCAAAGGGTGTCGTTACCGACAAGACCACAGGTATGGAAGCCAGGATGATGGGAGAAGTAGCAAGGGCAACCGCAGGTGTGGAAATCTCAGAAGTAAATGTAATACTTGACAAGCTTGTATCTCTTTACGAAAAGAATTATGCAAGCGCACCAGCAGGAAAGACCTTCCAGGAATGCTACGACGTAAAGACAGTAACACCAACTGAAGAGTACATGCAGGTCTACGACGGAGCAAGGAAGAAGCTCGAAGACCTGGGACTTGTATTCTAAGCCGAAAGTCCAGAACCTAAAATACATACTGAAGAAAACAAAAAGCCAGCGAGTTTCTCGCTGGCTAATTTTTTTAACAACATCCAGGCGAAACAATTATAAAGACATGTTACAAATGCTAAGGATTTTTTAAAAATTACTGAGTAAATATAATAATTTAGTATTAAAAAATAAGGGGATATTAAAATGGATATCTGGACTTTAATAAACGGACTTATATATCTCCTGGCTTTCGGATTGATGGGCTGGGTCTTACTGGATGCTAGTAAGGTTTCAAAAAGAAGAGGCTGATAGGCATGTCTGAACATGAGTCTGCCAGCTTAGTGAAAACTCTGAGGCCTTTCCATGTATGGGCTCTAGGAGTTGGTATCGTGCTGGTCGGAGAATACATGGGCTGGAACTTTACCGTTGCAAAAGGAGGCGTTCTCGGGTCTTTGCTTGCCATGCTGGTTGCAGGAACAATGTATGTCATAATTTCTCTCTGTGCCAGTGAACTTGGGTCAGCAACCAAACTTGCAGGAGGACCTTATGACTGGGCAAGATTATTTATCGGGCCCGGGGCGGCTGCCAGCGTGGGACTTGCGGTATATATGGAGTACATAGCCCTTGAAGCAGCAGATGCTATTGTTGTTGCATCCATTTCGCAGAGTATCTTCCCGGAGCTACAGGTTTATCCGGTAACTCTGCTTGTTATTGCACTTCTGACTTTCATAAATTACCGTGGCGTTGTTGCAGCATTGACTCTGAACTTTGTTCTAACCATGATCGCTTTCATTGCAATATTGGCCTTCTTCTTTTCAACTGCCTTTGGAATAGGGGATATTCACCCTGAGTACCTTTTACAGGGCGCTCTACCAAACGGCATGATAGGACTCTTTGCAGCTTTACAATTCGGGCCATGGTTCTACTTAGGGATAGAAGGAGCGGCAATGTGCGCAGAAGAGTGCAAACACCCATCAAGGGCAGTGCCTCTTGGACAGCAAGCTGGGATGATTACTCTGCTCATAGGAGCGGCAATGACCCTATACTTATGATCAGTGCTGATCCCTGCCGAACTACTTGGAGTTTCAGTGTATCCGCTTTT
>NZ_LZPK01000126.1:0-2302 GCF_001729375.1 Methanosarcina sp. A14
TACTGAGACTGTGTTGTCATAGTGGTTTGTCACATATACTTTTGTTCCATCAGAGTTGACTGCAACTCCAACAGGATAGGTTCCTACATTCACAGTAGCTGTAACAGTATTTGTATCTGTATCAATTACTGAGACATTGTTGCTTTCCATGTTTGCAATGTATGCAAATGGCGCCGCACTTGCGACACCCACCAGTATTAAAAAAACCAGTGTAGTTATTCCTAAAACTGCGATGAGGGTATGCTCCCCGTGTGTTTCATCACTTTTCATTTCTTCCATCTCAAGACCAGTAAATTAATTTTAACTTTGTAATAAAACATAATAGCGACGTAACATAATATCAAACTTTTCTCTGTGTAGAAAACGACTACGTTGCAAAAAATAACTATACTCATGTAAATCGGTCGTCCATTTGTATCCAGTTTTTATTATTCCAACGTAATCGAAATAACGTCTACTATCATTCTTTTCCCCTTACTTTGGCGTGTTTATATCCACCGTGTCGCAAAAGTATCAAAACGCAATCAAAAGTCGCGTTAGATATTTTATCAGGTCCCTTTGCAAAAAATTAAGTTCCGTTGCAAAAAATCTGAACATTTTACAAAATCATGGAAAACTTTTACAGTAAGGAGATTTGAGCGATCAAATTTGGGTTAAAATAGTATTTAAAGGAAAGAAAAATAGCCTTAAAATACAGAAAAATTATTTTTGCAATAGAACCAATACTTCTACAACTTTTAATATGTCAGATGTCACAGTGTTTCAATTCTTGTTTTAATGGCTCTTGCTCGCGTTATGACATTGCCTTTAGAATAAGTTTCCAGAACTGTTTTCGTGATCCTACTTTCAGCAGGTCGACATTTCATTTCCTATCATTTTTGCTGATTGTGATTTAAAGATGATGTTACTTTATTGTTTGTAGTTATTAGGTTTACATATGATTTGAACATAATCTCTCATACTAAACTTTAACAGGAAAATAATCCAGTGTTGATATATGTCGTGGGAATCGAGCCAGAAGTTAACCAGCTTTAACTCTAACGTGTATTTATCAAATGTTCAAAAACGGCATCAGTAATAAAATTTAAAGTCCTTATGTCGACCTGCCGAAAGTAGGGTGATCGAAAATTTGATTGATTATTCAAAGCAGATCTTTAATTGGTCCAAAATTTATGTGCAGGATTTACTACAAAATTATATATTAGCAAAAAAGATAACAGAAGTTTTGTCAGTATATTAATAATTCTAAATAATCTTAATATGATTTTGTGTTTGATAATATCACAAATCATTCAAAAACAGTTTATAAATCCCACAGTAACTTTTATCCAGTGCTTCTGTACATGTGTACGAATCCTCTCGATATGCAGTGCATTTCGATGTGTATTCACATTTCGTATCAAACAAATTTCTTGTCCCGAAAACCATGCTAAAAAATTTCATATGATGATATATGCTATCGACATATTTAACTTTATTTTACAGTGTATGTTATGGAACTCCCCACACAGAAACTTTTGTTTTTTTATTTCTAAGTTTTGCGAGGCCATCTCAAAACCTGTTTTATTCTAAGTCACTCAAGAAAATTCTTCTTTTTACTCTCAGGGAATCATGTCTCTGATATCTATATAATACGGACTGAAATCCGGCAAGTTCCCATCAAACGATTTTGCAAATATGCTCCAGGTTTCGATCTGTGGTTTCAGTTTTTTCATTATTGCAAGACAAATGCTCTTTAAAAATTTGAGCTGTAAACGGCAGAAAATGTATAAATCCTGAATTATACTCGTTAATAAGGCTGACTACATCACCAATTTCTTTCCTATCAACAGGCTTTATTGAATATTCAGGCAATATGTCCAACTTTTTATAAGTTGGAATTGCTGGTGTTTTAATTTCTCTCACGCTGGAATATCCCATCTTGCTGAATATGGATTTGGAAGCGTTATTCGACTAGTATACATAGGCATAGGTGTAACTTGATCCTATTTCCAGGACTTTTTCTTCTGCCTTCTTATATCCTCTTATCTACACCCAGAGCACAGTTTTCATTGCCCTGTAGGCACAGTCTTTCTATTTTCAGTAAACTTTGATTATTATCATCACTGAAAGGTCTAATGGAGATCACAGATATACTCCTGATTACTGTTTTTTCCCTTTCAACTAAATCTTTCTATTTATTTATCACATACTAAATATATATTTTTTGTATCCTCTGACTTACATATGATATTTAAATGCAGATATTTTTAAAAATATATTAACGGCTAATGAAAAAGTAGTAATGAACAAGGAATAATGA
>NZ_LZPK01000127.1:0-17952 GCF_001729375.1 Methanosarcina sp. A14
AAGCAGCATGAGAAGGAGCATTAGCTATGTCTGGATAACATCTAGCAGCTTCAGTACAGCTAAATACGTTAGAAGCCGCATTGAGAAAATTAATGTAGTCAATGTCGGTACACTTAGGTGGATTTATGTCCATAACTCCGTACGTTTTTAGAGAAACACTAAGCCATAAGTATATTTATAAAGATATCAAGTTTTCGGCATTTTAACTGCGTAAGTCCTAAACCGGTTTTATCAGTCAGTTTTATAAATCGGTTTTATCAGTCAGTTTTATCAATTAGTTTTATCAATCAGTTTTATCAATCAGTTATATCTTTCCGGAGGTAGCTTTTAAATGGTATCAATTAAAGCAGGTATTTTAGGCGCCACAGGCGCTGTCGGGCAGAGATTTGTAGAAGCACTTTCAAACCACCCCTGGTTTGAGATTACAGCCCTTGCAGCATCCGAGAGAAGCGCCGGCAAAACATACAAAAAAGCTGCAGGCTGGAGGTTAGATACAGCTATGCCGGAAAGCGTTGAAAATCTCGAAGTTGTTCCTGTAGATCCAAAAGCCGTAGATGCGGACGTGGTGTTTTCGGCACTTCCTGCAGACCTTGCCCTGAAAGTGGAACCCGAATTTGCAAAAGCCGGGTTTGCAGTAGCAAGCAATGCCTCATCCTACAGAATGGAAAAGGACATTCCCCTTGTGATTCCTGAGGTAAATCCAGAGCACCTCGGGCTTCTCGAAGTCCAGCAGGATGCAAGAGGATGGGACGGATATATCATTACAAACCCCAATTGTTCCACTATTGTCATGACCGTTACCTTAAAGCCTCTTATGCAGTTTGGACTTGAAACCATACAGGTAGCCACAATGCAGGCGATATCAGGGGCAGGTTTTTCCGGAGTTGCCGCAATGGCAATTTATGACAATATAATCCCATACATAGGAAACGAAGAAAAGAAGATGGAAACTGAAACTTTAAAGCTCCTTGGAGAGTTCAACGGCTCTGAAATCGTGCCTGCAGATATGAGAGTCAGTGCGTCCTGCAACAGAGTCCCTGTAATAGATGGGCATACCGAAGCCATCTGGGCCGGAATGAGGGATAAACCGACGCCTGAAGAAGTAAGGAAAGCTTTCCTGAAATTTGACCCCAGGCTGAAAGAACTTCCTTCCGAGCCGGCAAAACCTTTAATTGTAAGAGATGAAATTGACAGGCCTCAGCCGCGCCTTGACCGCAACATGGGCAAAGGCATGAGTGTCTCAGTAGGCCGTATAAGAGAAGGAATCCGCTACATCGCAATGGGACATAACACCATCCGTGGAGCAGCCGGGGCAAGTGTGCTGAATGCGGAACTCCTGCATTCAATGGGCAAACTTTAAATTTGGATGGCTTACAAGCAAAATAGAATGAAAAGTGAAAGCCTCACAGCTTAAGAAGGCTTTTACTTTTCAGATTCGCTACTCATTTTAAATCTATCAAGTCGTTCTTTCCTTTTTTGCTTACTTCCGATCTTTTGAGAATTTCAGGAAAAAAGCTTTCTTGCAGCTTCCTCTGCCTTTCTCATAACTTCTTTTACAGGGATGCCGCTCTTTTTTGCGATTTTTTTGCAATCCTCAAACTCGGCAGAAATATTGAGCAGCATTCCCTCAGAATCCCTGGCAATCTTGACCGCAGATTCATATATCTGCCCTTCGACCTCAAACTTAACCAATTCTATTCGTCTGGCAGCCATCAACCTGTGCCTGGTAGGGATAACTCTTACTCCAAGGGATCCTGTTTCGATAATGATTTTCCTGGCAAGCTTTGCAGTGTCTTCAGGTTTTGCAATGACCTTAATAACATGAGCAGGACGGCCTTTTTTCATTGTTGCCGGGAGGATTGCAACATCCCTTGCTCCCATAGCAAGTAACTCCTCGAACAGGTTACCCAGTACTTCTCCACTCACGTCGTCAGCATTCGTTTCGAGTACCTCAATCATATCCGGAATCAGGCAGGAATCAAGTTCGCATACCATTCCCTGAAGCACATTAGGACCGGCAAGCTCGGAATCCCCAGCCCCATAACCAATTGAAACTACCCTGCCCTGAGGAAAAGCTTCCAGAGGTCTTGCAAAATGGGCAAGAATAGCAGCTCCTGTAGGAGTCAGAAGCTCCTTTTGATCAATTCCTCCCCTGAAATAGAATTTTCCTTTCCTGAGAATCTCAAGGGTTGCAGGCGCTGGCACAGGCAAAACTCCATGTGCGCATTCGATTGTTCCACTGCCTACATTTATAGGAGTGCAGTAAACGGAATCGCAGTTAAGGGAATGGATCGCTGCCGAAGAACCGATTATATCAGCAAGGGCATCACTCTGCCCAACCTCATGGAAGTGAAGCTTCTCAAGGTCAGGCTGTCCATGAACTGAAGCTTCGGCTTCAGCCAGCTTCGAGAAGATATCAAGAGCACTTGCTTCCACACTGGAAGGCAGTTTTGCGGCTTTTACCACGTCCAGAATTTCCGGATATGTACGGACTGACTCTTTTTCAGGCACGTTAATCCGGACATCCAGGGCCTTTATCCCCTGTTTCACGATTTCTTTTATATCTACGGATACGTTGACAGAAGCTTCTATCAGTTCTTTAACCGTTTTTCGGTCAGCCCCGAGATCGAGAGTGCATCCAAGGATCATATCTCCTGCTGCCCCTGAAAAAGGGTTGAATACAAGTGCTTTCATAAAATTCCTTCCTGCATTTCGATTTCTTTTTCTCTTATTTTTCTTTTCCTTTTATTCCTTTTTTATTCCCTTTTTATTACCCCTGTTACTCTCTTGTCTGCTCTGCCCTATCTTCTTTGCCATGGGTATAAGCAGCCGCAATCATATTTGCAATCCTTGCAGCATATGCCCCCGCAACAAAGCCTGCATCAATATTCACAACTGCAAGTGTGGAACAGGATTGGAGCATTGCCAGTAGGGCAGCTTTTCCTCCTCCACCTGCTCCGTAGCCTGTCGAAACCGGAAGCCCTATTACAGGCACATCAACTAATCCCGAGACTATTGTGGGAAGCGTTCCTTCCCTCCCGGCTGCAACGACTATTGCTCCTGGCATCCTGGCTTTCAGTTTATCCAGCGCCGGGATAAGCCTGTGGATTCCCGCAACTCCCACATCATAAACCGCAACCGTCTCACAACCCATTTCTGAAGCTACAACCCTGGCTTCTTCCGCAGCCGGGATATCTGCCGTGCCTGCTGAAACGAACCCTACGACTCCCCCTGTCCTAGGAGCTGGCGTGCCGTCATGGATAACAACTGTACGAGCCCTGCTGTTCCACTCCAGTTTATCATGGTCAAAGGCCTGCTTTAAGGCTTCAAGATGTCCTGGTGAGACCCGTGTAATAAGAGCTCTTTTGCTCTCAGCAACCATGACCCTTGCAATTTCTACCACGTCGTCAGGATCTTTACAATCGGCAAGAATAGCCTCGATTACTCCTGTTCTGCTTTTTCTGTGAGAATCAAGTTTTGCTATATCCATATAGGAGACAAACCCCAGGCCTCGAGCCTGCTTCTCCGCAGTCTCAAGATCCATTTTTCCGTCTTTAACAGCCTTAAGTATGTCAGTAAGATCCATGTATTAACCTTCGCCTAGAGGAATTAGATGTTCTAGCAATGAACAGTTTAAATATCAAGTTATTGGATAACAATTTATTCGTTTGGAGACTTTTTAGAGTTTAGCGCTATGCTCATACAAGCTTGATTTTCAGAATTCTCGGTTGTTGCTTTGCAATTTGAGGTAAAAATTCAAAATTCCAAAGCTGAATGAATATAATTAACTAAACATGAAGATAAACAGCGGAAAATGAAGATATCGTTTAATCTTTAAATAAAAGTCAGCCTAAACAATATCTTCATTTTGCTTTTTTGGCACTTAGAATTGTTCTCGCTTTTAAGTTTGTTTCTTGAACATCTGCTTTGCCATATCAACTCTCTCCTCCAGGTCAGATCCTTCAAGTTCTTCGACAACGGATTCAAGCATCATTGGTATATCAATGTGCTGGGGACATTTTTCAAGGCACTGCCCACATTGTACGCACTGGGATGCAAATCCGGTTTCTCCAACGGATATGGCACCACTCAACTGTGCAGCATAGAAGAACTTTACATCGTCTGGATTGTTGGACATGTAGAGTTTGTTGTACAATTCAAAACAGAGTGGGATATTCACCCCTGATGGACAGGGCATACAGTATCTGCAGCCTGTACAGCCTACTTTCATCAGTTCGCGGTACTTCCGCTCCACTTTCTGTATTAGCTGCAGTTCGGTTTCTGTCAGGGAATTCGGGTAAGCCTCGCCTGCCACCTTAAGGTTCTCTTCAATATGTGTTTCCTCATTCATTCCGGAGAGGACAACCGTGACTTCGGGATGATTCCATACCCATCGAAGAGCCCATTCTGCAGCTGTCCTTTTCGTAGGGGCTTCATTCCATATCTCTTTTACAGCAGAGGGTACTGGATTTGTGAGGTTTCCTCCACGTAGGGGTTCCATAATGATTACTCCAAGGCCTTTTGAAGCTGCATATTCCAAACCCCTGGTGCCTGCCTGATTCTTTTCGTCCAGAAAGTTATACTGGATCTGACAAAAGTCCCAGTCATAGGCATCCACTATCCGGTTGAAATCCTCTCCCGAGCCATGGAAAGAAAAACCTGCGTTAATTATTCGGCCATCAGCTTTGGCTTTGTCAAGGAAATCAGCTACACCAAGCTTTTCAATATTGTCCCACAGGTTGCCAACAAGAGAATGGATAAGGTAATAGTCAATATGGTCTGTTTTGAGTTTATTCAGCTGAGCATTCAGGAACTTATCCATATCTTCTCGGCTCTCTATAAGCCATGAAGGAAGTTTTGTTGCGAGTTTCACTTTTTCACGGTATCCATCGGCAAGAGCACGACCTAAGAAAGGCTCGCTCTGTTCCATGTGATAAGGCCAGGCAGTATCAACATAATTTACTCCTTGGTCGATTGCATAGCGTACCTGCCTGGTTGCTCTTTCTTCGTCTATACTACCGTCTTCTTTCACTGGAAGGCGCATGCATCCGAATCCAAGTATCGAAAGCTCGTCCCCGTTTTTAGGCATTTTTCTGTATAACATTTTAGTTCTCCTGAATTTTTGAATTATTTAGCCGCATTGTGATTGACTAATCACTTGCAGGGGGGCAAAAATAAGTCTCCTGCCTGCTATCTCCAGATATTTGTTCAAATTTCGATTCGTAGAACACTGCTCTGCTCATTTTTTGTAACCTAGATATTTTGCAAAGAATGATTCCAATTTGTCAAATGGGATCATGTCGGTCCTGTCGTACAGATCAATATGTCTTGCTCCCGGAACTATGTAGAGTTCTTTGGGTTCAGCAGCCCTTTCATAGGCACCTTCACTAAAATATCTAGAGTGAGCATTTTCACCGATGATGAACAAAATTGGTCGTGGTGAAATGTTATCAATATAGTTCATCAAAGGGAAGTTCATGAATGACATGCTACTTGTAATAGTGAATGCAGCTCCTGCATTAGGATGATGTCCACGCTCCATTCCGTAGTATTCAAAAAATTCACTTGAAATTGGATCTAATCCTTCTGGAATTGAATCAGCGGGTTTACTTGGGAAACCCACAGGCACTTCTGGAGTACCATTCTCAAAGTCTTTCCATCGTTGCTCGCCCAACTGAACTAAAGTTTGGGCACGCTGTTCATCAGTCATTGTTTTTCCAAATCCGTCTCTTATCATACTACTTATATCATACATACTTGCAGTAGCAACTGCCTTGATACGTGGATCAACTTGAGCTGCAGTAATTGAAAATCCACCACTTCCACAGATACCAATAGCGCCGATCCTGTTCCTGTCCACGAAAGGACGTGTTCCCAAAAAGTCTACTCCTGCACTAAAATCTTCAACAAATATATCTGGAGAAGAGACATGCCTTGGTTCACCACTGCTTTCGCCATTAAAAGATTCATCGAACGCAATGGCAACAAATCCTCGTTCTGCCATATTCTGTGCGTAAATACCAGCACCTTGCTCTTTTACACCACCATAAGGTGTTCCTATGACAATTGCTGGGTATTTTTTAGACTTATCTATGTCCTTTGACAGGTACATGTCTGCTACAACGGTAATTCCGTACCTGTTTTTATAGGATACTTTTTCTACAGTTACCTTTTCACTGAGCTCAAAAGTTCTCATACTTGATTCATTTTTAGATTCCATATTTCCCGACATTTTTAGTTCTCCTGAATATTAGAATTGTATCAATAGCATTACCAATGACTGACTGAACAGTCAGTAGTAGATGGATATTCTAGTATATAGTTATTATGATTGACTAATCACTCACGACAGGACTAGAAATAAGTTTTATCCTACTAGGCCAGTTCAATCAAAATATCAAAACTGCTATGTAATGAATCCATCATAGACGGGGTGCAATCAACGTAGCGTCCAGAACTACTGATTCACCATAACAATATTTCTCATTAGGTATGAGACACACACATATGCATACATTACATACTACAGAGCCTGTCTATTCTTTGATTATTGGTTTTGGTCTTTCAGACCTCTCGATTTTACTTATGTTTACACTTTCTTGATCTGTATCGTGCCTGACATGTTTTTGATATGCTCGCCGCCTGATATGACATTTCCTAACTCATATAAACCGCCTGCAGAGCCGAACTTATCATAAAACATTACTACGTCTCCCCATAGCGCATAATATGCAAGTGTTCCAAACTGTGCATTTGCCATAGGTGTGTTAGTTGTATCGAGTTTTTTGGGTGGATAAAATATCTTTTCATTATTGCTGTAATCTTCAACATTAATCGTTAAGGGCAATTGTTCATAGAGTTCTTTTGCAGCTTTACCATCATTGAGTTCATAAATCGTTGTTTCTCCATTTGCTTGAATACTGATTTTCATTTTTGTCTCCTCCTCTTCTTGACTGGCTTCATCTTGTTCATCTTCTGATTGATTGCCAATGGCTATTTGATTCATGTTATTTTGTTCAGCACATCCTATCACTAAAATTGCCAGTAAAATTACTCCAAAACAAATTAACATCCATTTTATTCCATTATATTCGGGAATAATTTTCATTGACAAAGCCTCAATTTATTATGTTTCTTGCACGGTCAAATCATTATTGTTGAAAATATCTCCATTATAAGTATCAGAATTCTGAATTTCTTCTTTATTCAGCTCTTTCCGGACTTCGATTACACATGAAGCATCAGCTGGTCGATTATTATCCAATATTACTTCTCCAATTGAATCCGCACTGATATGTCCGCTGCATGGATTTTTTACACTTGTTATCGAACCTGTAATTACAGCATGAACATCGCTGTATTCAAAGGCAAGATCACAATCAATCATTTCGCAATCTTCCAGGATCAGACCTTTTGCATAACAAAGCGGCTGGGTTCCAATTATTTTACACCGGATCAGTTTGAGATTTTCAGAGTACCAACCCAGATATTCGCCTTTTACGGTACTGTCTGAGACAGTGACATTTTTGCTGTGCCAGAAAGCATCCTTTGTATTCAGACAGGAATCCCTGATTTCTACATTTTTCACATACTGAAAAGAGTATTTACCGTTCAATACAAAATTATCAAGCAGGATATCTGAGCTGTAGAAAAATGGATATTCAGATTCAAGCTCTGTATTCTTTATCATCATTCTGTGTGATAACCATCCAAATTCGGATGATTGAATATTACAGTTTTCAATAGTAATATCCTCACATTCCCGTACAGCTTTACTGCCTGCCATATGACTTTCTTTTATTGTTATCTGTTTGCTGTACCATAATGCAGCACGGCATGTTTCTGTCATACGGCAGTTTTCAATTTGAGCGTTCCTGACATGCCAGAAAGGATAACGAAGCCTGAAGTCACAATCTGAAACGTCTATGTCTGCGCTTTTCTTTAAGACAGATTCTCCATCGCGAGGGCCATCAAAGATACAATGAATGATTGTCGCATTATGTATACCATAAAGGGCACGCTCTTCATCCATTGTCAAGTCTTTAAATTCATTTATTTGCTCTCGTTTTTGTTCAACACTGATTGGAGTGTCGAGCTTTGCGGATAATTCAGTCGTCTGGGAGCCAACATCGGAACTCTTTTTATATTGGGTATTATCAAAGGCAATTGATTCACTTGCTTGCATTATTTCTACGATATTTTTAGTGTTTTGACTCATATTTGAACCTGTTTTTATCCTAGATTTTCTTTGAAGAATGATTCCAATTTATCATAAGGAATCATGTCTGGCGAGTTATTAACTAATCAATGAAAATATGAGTGACTAATCAGTCGTTTATTTAATAAAAATACTAGTATATAGGGATAAGCATTACAATGTTCTGATTAGGGATAAGCATTACAATGTTCTGATAACTTTTGCTGGTACGCCAGCCACGACTGTGTTAGGAGGAACATCTTGCGTAACAACAGCTGCGGCTGCTACGACAGAGTTTTCTCCGATAGTTACACCGGGTAAAATGGTTGCAGCAGCACCTATCCATACATTCCTTTTAATCCATATCGGAGTTGAAATTAATTCCTTTCTATGGGCTGGATCCAATGGGTGATTGGATGTGATAAGATTGGCTTTTGGTCCTATCTTGGTGTCATCCTCGATTGTTATGCCTCCTCTATCCATAAAGGTGCATGCGTGATTGATAAACACATTTTTACCGACCTTAATATTTCGTCCGAAATCTGTATAGAATGGAGGAGTTACCCTAGAAGATTCATCCACCTCCGAACCTATCAACTCACTGAACAGGCTCCTTATTTCATTCTCATCATGAACTGAAGTATTCAATCTGGTGGTTAGTTCTGCAGCACGAAGCATCACTTCCTTTAACTTTGGGTATTCCGGGTCATCTATAGAAACTGGTTCTCCAGACCGATCACGTTCAAAAATGTCTTTATTCAACACTTTTTCACTCATTGAAACTATCCTCTTGATCTACCATTAAATCTACTCGGGTATCACTTCGTTCAAACATGCAATCGCATTCAATGTTCTCGGATATCCGATATACGGCAATAGCTGCGTAACTGCGCTGAGCAGTGTTTCTTTATCGTTCCCAACATTCAGATTTCCCTGTATATGCCCCTTTAACTGAGGCTCACATCCACCCAGTGACAGGATCATAGAAAACGTAAGGAGTTCTCTTGTTTTTACATCCAGACCTTTTCTGGTGTAGTAATCACCAAAGCAGTTTGCAGACAGATATTTCTGAATATGAATCTGGTTTTCAGGTGCTGCCTCGTACATTTTATCGATTATGTCACCAAATATTTCCTTCTGCACTTCCAGTCCTTTTTCAAATCGTGTTTCAGGCGAAGTTGTAGACTGGCCTTCCAGTGGTAGTTTTACTCCTCTACTTTCCAGTATTTCATTAGTAGCATGAATAAAATCAAATGCCTTCGCCATCCCAACATATGGTACAGATTGATATACAATCTCCTTAACCTCAATTGGAGTTACACCGACATTAAGTGCAGCACCAAGCATTACTTTATATTCGTTTAAAGTCTGGCTTGCAATTAATGATGCTAAAATAACCATTAACCTGGTTTTTGTATCCAGATTTCCATAACTGATCACTTCATCAAAAGCGAAATTGTCAAAGATTTCCAAAAGTTCCGGATCTGTTATTTTTAGCGTTGATTTATGATCGATTTTTAGCGTTGATTTATAATCGGGAAATAATTCTTCATAGTTCTTGTTTGCAATTTCACTGATACCCATAATTTACCCATCTCTTTCAGTTCAAGCGGATATTCAGAATCTTTTTCGCTACTTCCTCATAGCTGACAGTTTGTTTCCTAACAGTTTGTTTCGCAGGTTGGTCGGTCAAATTATCATTCATCCTTATTTTGTCGGTAATCCCGGTCCGGCATCAAATTCTGCTGACACATCTTTTAAGTACTCTGTTATCTTCAAATGCTGAGGGCATGCCTTCTCGCATTGTTTACAGTCTATGCAATCGCTAGCCTTGCCATGAGTTGAAGTGAGATTCAGATAGTAAACAAACTGGCTTGAGATATTATCAGTTACAGCACGCTTTGCACTATTATATAATGCAAAGTAATCCGGTATTGCAATATTCTCAGGACATCCTTCTACACAATATCTGCATGTTGTGCAGGGAATTGCAGTATCTTCATTTATAATATCAATTACCTGGTTGATGATCCTGTATTCTTCCTCGTCCAGAGGTTTGAAGTCTGTCATATATGAGGTATTATCAAGTACCTGTTCCATGGTATTCATACCGCTAAGTACCATCATGACACCTTCCTGACTGGCAGCAAACCTGATTGCCCAGGAGGCAACGGAAGCTTCCGGATTATATGCTTTCATCAATTCTTCTGCTTTTTCAGGAACAGAGGCAAGATTTCCTCCCTTGCAGGGTTCCATTACAACAACTGGCATGTTATGTTTTCTTGCCACTTCATGGCATCTTCTTGACTGGATACCGGGATTCTCCCAGTCAATATAATTGATCTGCAACTGAACAAAATCCAGTTCCGGATGAGCAGTTAGAATTTCATCCAGTAGTTCCGGGGTGTCGTGAAAAGACATGCACAGATTCTTTATTTTGCCTTCTTCCTTTTTCTTCAAAGCAAAACCGAATGTATCATATTTGCATGCCTGCTCATAAGCACTCATACCAATATTGTGAAGCAGGTAATAATCAAAAAATTCAACACCACAATTTTCCAGCTGCTCATTAAAAATTCTATCCTGATCCTCCACTGCTTTTAACATTCTGGGAGGAAGTTTCGTCGCAAGAGTAAATTCATCTCGGTTATGCCTTTTTACCAGAGCCTCTCTAATGGCTTCCTCACTCTTGAAGCCATGGTATGTGTACGCGGTATCAAAGTAAGTAAATCCTTTTTCCAAAAACGTATCTACCAATTTGTTTAATGCTTCTGTGTCAAACGATGTCTGATCATCTTTGTCCAGAAGTGGTAATCTCATACAGCCAAAACCTAATCGTTTTGCCATTTTTATCCTCCCCTGTTCAATGATCCATAAATGTCCTGTAGAAATGTCCTGTAGGCTCAAACAATTTATGAAACAATACCAATATTGCTCAGCCAATCCACAATATCTTTTTTCGCAGCACTTACACGAGACCCATGGACAGCGAGCCCCTTCAAAAGAGTTGCTTTCGGACAAAGTTTTGCAATATCTTTTTCACTACGGCCTAATCCGCTTCCTTCATGGGTACAAAACGGAACAATAGTTTTTCCGGAAAGGTCATATTCTTCCAGGAATGTAAACACTGGCATTGGCATCGTTCCCCACCAGTTGGGATAACCCAGGAATATCAAGTTATAAGAGTCCATATTTTCCACATGGCTGGAAAGCTCCGGTCTGGCATTGTTATTCAGTTCCTTTTTTGCCACGTTGGTGGTTGCAGAATAATCTTTGGGATAAGACTTTACCGTAACAATACGGAAAAGATCGCATCCTGTCATTTCCCGGATCATGTCGGCTACCACTTTTGTGTTACCGACAGGCAAATTCACGATCTTTCCGCTGACATAGTTATTCCCCTCACGTGAAAAATAGGCTATCAGGCATTTCTCTTCGTTCAAATTCGACATTTAGTATCCCATACCTTCTTATTCTCACTGAAATTATCATCACTTTTTGTGATAAAAAAGCAAGGACCTTGGAGGTCATATTATAAGGATGACATGTCAATTACATATCGATAGCGGGCTTCTTTATTTACGACCTTCTCCCATATCTCATTGATCATTTCAGGTTTGATCATCTGAATTTGCGGATAGATCTTATTTTCCGCACAATAATCAACAACTTCTTGTGTTTCTGGTATTCCTCCAATAAGTGATCCATTGAAGTTTACTCTATTGAAAATCATATTGAAGTTGTTAATTGTGAGTTCTCCTCCAATTGGTTGTCCTACTTGAGTGAAGTATCCATATGGTTTTACGCAATCAATGTATGATGACATTTCGTATGCGTATGGAATTGTGGATATCATGTAATCCATTTTTCCTTTCCATGGTTGTAGGTCGCTTGGTGAGTTAACAACAATAACTTCTGTTGCTCCGAATGCAAGACAATCTTCTTTTTTGCTTTCAGTGGTTGTAAAGGCATAAACTTCGGCACCTTTTGATATGGCTAATTTAATAGCTACGTGCCCCAGCCCACCAATTCCTGCAACTCCTACTTTATCCCCTTTTTTGAAATTAGCTCTCATTAAAGGTGAATAGGTAGTAATACCAGCACATAGTAATGGAGCAGCTTCCTGCAGATCTATGGAATCTGGTATCTTTATTGCAAAATGCTCTGTGACAACGATATTTTGAGAATATCCTCCCTGACTTATACCGGTAGGTGATGATTCTTCAGGATAACCATATGTCATTATAGTTGCATTGTTGTCGCAATGATGTTCTTCACCATTCTTGCAGCTTTCACACTCCATACAACTGCTAACCATGCACCCAACTCCTGCACGATCACCTACTTTGAACTTTGTTACGTTCTTTCCAACAGCAGCAACCACACCCACAATTTCATGACCAGGCACTTGTGGATATTGTTGTGGTCCCCAGTGTCCTTTGATCTGATGAATGTCAGAATGACAAACTCCACAGTATTTAATATCAATTAGAATGTCATTATCACCTACAGGTCTTCTTTCAAAAGACCAGGGAACTAGCTTTCCGGACTCATCTTTTCCAGCATAACCTTTTGATTGAATATTTTCCGCCATATTTATGCACTTCTTATTTACTTTGTAACTTTTAACTTCAATTCAAATTCTTAAATACCTCAACCAAATTCATTTCAATTTATTGTACTCTTCATCAGCTACAGGTTCAAGCCATTCTGCCGGTCCTGCGTTGGCATTTGTCTCAACGGAAAGGTGTACAAACCAGCTGTCATGTGCTGCTCCATGCCAGTGCTTTACATCTGGTGCTATTGTCACTACATCACCAGGTTTAAGTTCCCTTGCAGGCTTTCCTTCTTCCTGATAGTAACCACGTCCGCCTGTTACTAACAGAATCTGACCTCCGGGATGCTTATGCCAGTTATTTATGCATCCGGGTTCGAATGTTACATTGCCGATGGGACAATTAAATTCATTATCCCTTCCAACCAGCATGCTAACCCATACTTTACCTGTAAAATACTTGCTTAAAAATTCAGGAAGTTCGTCTCCTTTCGGGAAAATTACACTCTCACTTAAGATTGGTTTGTCCATATTTTGTACCTCATTAATATTTATTGTCAAGTTTGGTTTTTTGAATGTCAAAGATTCTTACTGAAAAATTTACTAGCCGTGAACTGCCGTTAATACCGACAACTTTCATAATGTTCTCTCTGATTTTAGTTTCTTTAAAATTTTCTCGATATTCTTTCTTGATCGTTTACTCGATCAGTTTTTATGAGTGACTAATCAGTCACTATATAGGATTTAATAGTATATAAAAGTAAGCCCTACAGAGAAAGGTAGAATGTAAAAAAGTCATATCGTATGAGTCCATGTTCTCAACATTTGTTTTCAACCGGGGACTGTGTCCTCTCCCAGCTCCTTAAGTACTTGTTCCACAACCTCACTGTAATTACTGGGATATGGATCCTCGAGCACTATTTCAAAGAGGTCTACACCAGCATTTTCGTTGATTTGATTGGCAATTTCACACATATTGCCGGGATGTGAAAAATAAGCCACAAAATTTTTTGCGCTTTCGTCGGGCGTGGCGGACTGCATCAATACTTTTTACTCATTGAAATTACCCTACTATTCGGAGTCATCTTAACTTATCAAAATAATGTTTTGCTTCCAGCATTCTGCCACGGATATTAACATGGAAAGGACAGTTCTTTTCGCAGACACCGCATTCTATGCAGTCATTTGCGTTTTTGCTTAATTTCATGTAATGGTCTTTTGCGAGTTCGTCACCCGCTTTTGCCAGATCTAAATATTTGTTTACAGAACCGATGTCGATTCCAGATGGACATGGCTGACAGTGGTTACAGTAAATGCAGGCTCCCTGTATGTCTCGGTGCGGCAGGCTGCCGATAAAAGAATAGTCCCGTTCTTCTTCAGAAGTGGAGTAATATTTGAGTACATCTTCCAAATCTGCTCTGGAGCGTACACCCGGAAGACATGAGAGAACAGCCGGGCGATCCAGCGCATACTGTATGCACTGAGGTATAGTCATACTATGGCGGAATGGAGATGTCTTTGCGTTCAGCAACTGTCCACCATCATAAGGCTTCATTACCGTGATGCCAATGCCGCGTTTTTCACATTCACGATAAAGTTCCATACGCTCATGTGATAAAGCCAGCTGACCCTGTGAAGGTTTAAAATCATAAGCGGCGTTGAGGCTGAACATAAAAATGTCAATCTCTCCGGTCTCGATAAAGCGTCTACAAATATCCGTAGAATGGGATGAAAAGCCGAGATAGCGAATAGTTCCATCTTTCTTTAGCTTTCGAGCATAATCAAAAATTCCATTGGACATGATCTTTTCAAAATCACGAACCTCATCAACACAATGGATAATGCCAATGTCAGCGTAGTCCGTGCCGTATTTTTTCAGCTCCTGCTCAAACCCTCTCTTAAGTTTTGAAAGAACCCTTGTCCTCGAATATGTTCCCTTTGGGTAGACAGCACCCAGATGCATCTGCATAATCATCTCGTCCCGCTGTCCTTTCAGTGCCTGTTCAATGGGCTCCACTGCACTGGAATCATACATAACCGTGTCAATCAGATTTATGCCGTGTTCCATGCCATAACTAATGACGTCTTTGATTTCCTGCGGTCTAGATTCGTGCAGGCTTCCTGCGCCAATACCGATTGTGCTGATCTTACCGCCGCCATGCGGCATATTTCTATATTCAACTTTCATCTTTGAGTTCTCCGTTATTGATTATTCTTTGATAGGCGCTGCATTTTCCTATTCTGGACAAATTTCAGAACATAGTAAGTCACACAGATACAAACTCCCATGATGGAAAGGTAATCCGTGAAGAAAAACATGGCTGATTCATCAAAATTCCAATAGGAATATGTATAGTACAAAATCAATCTGGAACCCATGCCTCTTTCAAAAAATGCATACACTCCATATACAGCGATTAACACTGCCATGACTCGCACCGCAAATGTACATCCACGGTTAGGAGTGGGAATTCCCGGTACCTTTTGAACCATACCTATAATCATTCCCCAGTGCATTCCCAGATGTATGGAGATGAAGATAAATCCCCAATATGCGGCCAGAATGTGTATCTGCCGTGCAATCAAACCACCGTCTACTGGAATAAAAGCAAACACGCTACGGGAAACCAGCACGGAGCTTACCAACAGCATTAGCATCATTACGAAAAGAAGCAGATTGACCGCTGTATTAAAAACACGGCGTGTATTGTGCTTTCTTTTTATAACTGTATGATACCACCGTCGATTTAAGATACTGTGGACAATGAATAACACAAACAAGGAAACTCCTAACAGTTCATGGATCATGTTTCCGGTTAGGTTGTAAGCCATGACTGCCAACATGAGAACCGTCATAAAGAGGTCAATGGTCAGCTTAATCAACAATTTCTGAGTCAAAGAGTTTTCCTCATTTATTCTGTCATTCCTATTTCACGCAGCCACTCGGATACATCATCCTGCGCAGTTTTTACACTTGATCCTCTGATTGCAAGGCCGTCCAGAATAGTGGACTGCGGGCAAAGCTCGGTGATGTCTTCAACACTTCGTCCAAGGCCGCTTCCTTCGTGTGTGCAGAACGGTATAATGGTTTTCCCGGAAAAGTCATATTCCTCCAAAAATGAAAATACCGGCATTGGCATCGTTCCCCACCAGTTGGGATAACCTATGAAAACCACATTGTAGGAGTCAATGTTCTCAACTTTTGTTTTCAGCTGGGGCCTGTAGTTATCTTCCTGTTCCTGCTTTGCCTGATCAACCACAGAGTCATAATCCGTGGGATATGGATTTACGGTCACAATTTCAAAGATATCACCGCCGACTTTTTCGTGGATTTGATTAGCAATTACACGCGTATTGCCAGTATGTGAAAAATAAGCCACAAGAATTTTTTTTGGCGCTGAATCCGTTTGTGTATGATTTTCACTTTCAGTTTCCGTATTTGGAGAATTGGTTTTTTCTGGGACGGTAATACTGGGGCTATTGTTCTGTGTTTCTGGCTGTGTGCTATTTACGTCAACCTTTGTTGTGTCGCTGTCTGTGCATCCGCAGGCGGCTAGGAAGAGGCCCATTAAGATTATGAGAGCAAACGCTGATATTTTCTTCATCGTGTGTATCTCCTCTTTTATTTATATCCACAAATTTATTCTCATGTTCGCTATAGTGGAGAGCGATATTGGGATATTTCCTGAGCGTTATTTCAATTTCCTCAGTGGGCAAGGTATCTGAGCAGGAGTAAAACGCCGGAGGCAAGCGTATAGGCGTTCTGCACCCAGGAGAGTCCGGTGGCTGAGAAGCCAAGACTGTTCTGAATCTCCGGGAGCCCTGTAATGACGACTGAGATGTCGAATGCAATCATCAAGTAGCTGGTGAGAATGATAGCGAGCACGGCAGTAGGGTGCAAAAGGTGCACGGTACTATCCTTCATATGATAATTTCCCCGATTGGCCGTATTGTTATTTTACATGTAAGAAGTTTCATAGATGGCAATACAATCTTCCATGCTTAGCTCAGTTCGTCACAAAGGAACAGGCCACCCACCGTATCCTTTGCGTTCTTCGCCATGGTTTCAAATTCTCCGGTTCAATGCCGTAATCGGGCATCCTGAGGTCTGCAACTCCGCAATCTTCCTGCAATTTCACCAGCATTGTGATGAAGTCCATCGGCTCCTTCACATCCTTCATTCCCATTATCTGTGCCATTTGTACGAACCTGTCATCACATACATATCGCTCATTAGATTGACGCCATTAGAAACGTAGCCTTCTACACTATGAAATAACGCATCAAAACCTTGATATGCAGTAAATTTCGGCGGTACAGATGTCAAAAGTTCCAGACCAACGACTGCCATAATTCAAAAAGACAATTTAAATTTTGAGACGAACCCATTATATTAGGACTTACGTACTTGAGGAGCAAAATCAATTACGTCAAATACTGTGGATGAAAGTCACATTTTAGACAGTTAATGGTCTAATGCTGTTGATTTTTCAGTTCAACTGCGTAAGTCCTATATAATATGAATTTTCCCCACATGACACTAAAACTTGACTTTAAATTTCAATAAGTTCGTAGTCTCTGCTTCCAAATCCGAGTTCTTCTCCGTACTTAAGCTGATGGGTTCCATCGATCATAGGCCAGGTACCTCTGAACTTATCAGTTCCTACCTCGTGATTACATTGCAGAGAGGAGTTAACAAGCCCTTTCTGTCTATTTACAAGATCATAGCTTGCCTGGTCAATGGCTACAGGATCTTTTGAAGCAAGAATTCCTATATCTGACACAATAGGAGCATCACTCCATGGCACACAATCACAATCAGGCGAGATATTAAGCAGGAAATTCATATAACCTACTTTTCCTTCTTTTTCTTTTACTGCACCATAAGCATACTCTGTAAGACTCTCAAGAAACTCTGGCATATCAGATTCCCAATCTATAGTTATGGCTTCGGCAGGGCAAACTTCCATGCACTGTCCACAGCTTATACAGACATTAGGATCAATCATTGAGACTTCTCCCAGAAGATGAGGAGCTCCTACAGGACAGATTTTAACACATTTCTGACAGCCGATGCACTTCTCCTGAATAACATGCGGGCTTGTACTGAAGTGCTGATACTTTTTGCCGACCGCTGGAGCACATCCCATAGCGAGATTTTTGATAGCTCCTCCGAAACCAGCCATAATGTGCCCTTTAA
>NZ_LZPK01000128.1:0-22082 GCF_001729375.1 Methanosarcina sp. A14
GAAAAAATGAAATATGAAATATAAAATAGGAAAAAATGCAGAACGTGATAAGAACAGAGAAAACTCATAACTAATCTGTTGATTGTGCTTAAAAGCATAAAATTCCAAATATGTTATGTCGGAAGATCACGGTTTCGAGATTAGAAATATGGACTCGTGAGCTTGAACTTAAGAACACAATTCAATATCAATAGAAGGCTATGTACCCAAAAAGTGCAGAACTAAGGATATAATTATTTTCGACCCATATGAAACAGCGAAGAGACACATCATTAAGTGCAATAAGCAAAATATAATATGGGGAATATGGTGGGTATTCAGCATAGCAGTTCCGGGGAAAAAGACTTTGTGGAAGTTCTTGGATTGAAGGAGGAAATCGAGAAAATCCAGTCAACAATTGCTGATTTTGAGATGGGAAAAAAGCTGAATATAGCCATTGTAGCCGAACCTCTTAAAGGAAAAACTACCCTGAGCAGTGAAATAGAGAGAATAAATTTAAACAGGGCAGCAAAAATCACTTTTTCTAAAATTGTCAAGAACAAAAATGAAATTTCCCTCCCGGACGACGCAAAAAAAATTGTAATTCTTGATAACTGTCATTTTCTGTATATGAGAAAACCAGGCGGTTTTGACATCTTTTATGAGTTTTTGGATATGATTAGCTCTCAGAACAGGATATTTGTCACTACCTGGAACATTTATTCATGGAAATACCTAAATGAAGCTTTCGGGCTTGGAAAATACTTTCCGGTACAGATCTTCATTCCTGCTTTTGAAAAGGAAAATATCAGACTTTTTATTCTCAAAAAATATGAAAAAGATGAAATAAAATTTGCTAAAGATGAAGAATCCGAAGAAAAACCCTTTTTCTATATAATAAAATATCCTGTAGAGCTAGCTTCATTAGGTAAAAAAATTTTTATTTCTGCCCCTAAAATAAATATCTCCTATCTCAGGAATCGCTTTCTGAAAAAACAAAAAATCGAAGCTGCTGAGGATCAGGTATTTGAAAAACTTTATCTGGAATCGAATGGTAATCCCGGAATTGCTTTAAGGATCTGGGATCTTGGACTTGACTACCCTCGGATAAAGCCTAAAAATATAGGCATATTTTCGTATGAAGTAGACCTTGAATATGAAGAGGCTTTTACTTTGAACCTTATTCTTTCTTACCAAAGCCTTAAAAAATCTGAAATCACCGAAATAATGGGCTCTATGATGAGCGTAGACAGAATTCTCTACCAGCTTTTAAGCCAGGAACTTATTTTAAAAGATGAAAACGACTCCTATCGTGTCAGGCCTGAAGCCCTGAGCAGCATTACTACATACATGGAAAAACTGAGGCTGGTGTGGTAAATGGTAGACGGGGACACAAGCAGAGAGCAACTTTTAGAAACTTTCAGGTCGATAGATACGCAAACCCTCATAACTATGGCTCTCATTTTTTTAATTGCATATGTTCTTGGCAGGGTCATTACCAGTCTCTTATTAAAACTTTCAGAAAAATTGAGCCATACTGGCAGAATAAAAGTAGAAGTAATTATCCCGATTATAAAATTTGTAATCTACCTCATAGCTTTTTATTTCATCTTTAGAGAGATATTCAAAATTTTCGGACCGGAAATCTTTCTCCTGGCTGGACTTCTGGGCGCAGCCATTGGATTTGGGCTTAAAGACCTTTTTTCAGATATTGTCGGAGGGCTGGTAATTACATTTGAAAAACCTTACCAGATAGGGGATAAAATTTCAATTGGGAATTATTTTGGCGAAGTCACTGATATAGGTCTAAGAGCAACGAAACTGATCACACCTGATGCTAATGTTGTTACAGCTCCAAACAGCCTGATTTTCAAAGAAACCGTTGCCAGTGCAAATTATGGGGTCTCGGAAATGATGGTTGTAATAGACCTGTATATTGCAGGAGAGTCACATGTAGAAACTGCAATGAAAATTTTATGGGAAGCAGTTGTGAGCTCTAAATATGTTTATATCTCCAGAGAAAGACCTGTTGTTCTGCTGCATAAAGCCCTTCCATTCTACACGAGGTTAAGGGCCAAAGCTTATGTCAATGACCTTAGAGACCAGTTCAAGTTTGAATCCGATGTTCACACAAGAGCCTGGGTTGAATTCCAGAAGAATGGGATCAGGGCTCCTCAGCTCCATATTTTGAATATTCCTTCAATAGAAGAAAAGTATGAATCAGAAGCTACAACTCGGAGAAATCTGGGGTCAAATTTGGGACCAAATGCAGGAGATCTTAAAGATTCCAGATAAAAGAGAGTAAATTCACAAAAGTTTTTTCATTGAGTCTTATGACGATGGCTATTGCTTTTGTTTTGTTCAGGCTGAATCATTACATCCAGAGAATTCATAAATGATGATGCCCACTGCTTTTGTTTTGTTCAGGCTAAATCGCTATATCCAGAGAAATCGCTACATCCAGAGAAATCGCTACATCCAGAGAATCATCGATCCATAAGGTCGATACTTGTCGCAGTTCCAACCATTATGTCTTTTTCTTTTTCAAGGGCTTCAAGAATATTTGAGACCAAAAGGTGGCTGATTTCTCTCCTTTTCCTGGGGGCGACTACATATCTCAACCGCATTTCTATCCAATTTTCCTCCATTTTCATATAGAGCTTTGTCTGTACATCATAGGTAGTAATAAAATATTTTTGCCCCATTCGCCGGAGTTCTTTCTGTGCCAGGTTTTCGAACTCTCCTAAAATTGAACCTGCAACATTGAGTACAATCCCCTCAGCTTTTTTCCAGTTGCTCCCATAAATAAGTAGAAACCGAGCTTCATCCCAGATAAAGGAATAATCCCTGGTATAGTTTTTTATCGTCTTATTGAGGGCAAAGCTGTTAGGAATATGGAGAATTCTGCCAGTATATTGATCTGCATCCACCCATTCCCTGATTTCCATTATTGTAGTGTTTATACTCCCTATGTCAAGCACATCGCCTACGTTGTCTTCAACTTGAATCCGATCTCCTGCTTTAAAAGGGTGATACAAAATGAGGAGAATTCCTCCTGCTATGTTTCGCAAAAGGTCTTGAAGTGCAATTGCGACTCCGGCACTGAGAATCCCATAGGCAATAAGCAGGGTGCTGGTTCGCTTGAACCAGATTGCAAAAAGTGCGGCAAAAGCAAGTGCTGTGATAAGGATAGATGCAGTTTTCCTCAGAGTGTATCTGTCTTTGGCAGTCGATACTTTTCTAAGAATAAGATTTCCGGTAACGGAATTTATTATATAGGCCAGAAAAATTACAACTAAAGAGATAAGAAGAGCATCCAGGAGAGCCCGATCCTCGAAGATGTAGAAGTTAGTCAGGTATCGGATATATGCGATAAAAAGGATCAAAATGAGCAAAATAACAATATTCAGTCTCCTGATAACCCTCATGCAGATAAATATAATACCTTTTATATATAAATATGGCTGCAGTCAGTAACCGAGATTCTTTGATGCTTGATTCGGTCAATGTTAGTTTTGGACTAAGAGTTTATCCAAAATGGTTACCTGCTGTAACTTTAACAATAGGCAATATGTAAAACCGGAACGGATACCGGATATTATAGCTCTATTGTGATATTTCAACACGCGTTACTAACTTTTTGGATAGGCTCTTATCCGAAGACGCATATATTTTACTTATTTCGCTTTATCTTTTAAAAATCACTCTCTACGGTCCATTATCTCATAAAGCTTCACTTTCATAAAATCAGTTATAACAAAAGCTGCCAGTGCGTAGATCCAGATAAAACCTGCCAGTTTCCATCCAATTGGAGATATATAAAATCCATACACTGCAACGAGTGTTGCCAGCACTTTTGTAACCACTGCAGCCCAAAAAAGAAGTTTTCCCGGAGGAGGTGACCAGAAATGTCCCCTGTTGCGGGCAATAAATATGGTCAGATGCCCGGCTACTGCAAGCTTCAGAAAAATAAAAGACTGCAGTACACCTGGACTGAGGTAAAGAATCCTGGCTCCAATATAGTATATGGCGAATGAAACAATAACACCTATAATTCCCAGAAAGGTAGACATCCTTACGACTTCACGCATGTTCCATTCTTCTGGAACTTGGGAATATCTCACGTTATCATATGCAATAGCCATTATAGGAGCATCATTGAGAATAGCAAGCAAAACAATCATTATAGCGGTTACAGGATAAAAATTAAACACAATTATTGCAGTAGCAATAAAAAATAGCACCCTTACAGTCTCAGCTATTCTGTAGATGGCGTAGCTCTTCATCCTCTGGAATATCTTGCGGCTTTCTTTTATCGCATTAATAATGGTCGAGAGCCCTGAAATTGTAAACACTATGTCTGCAGCGGATTTTGCAGCATCTGTAGCTCCTGCAACAGCAATTCCAGCATCAGCCATTTTAAGGGCAGGGACATCGTTGACTCCATCACCTGTCATGCCAACAATATGTTCTTTTTTCTGAAGGAGTTCAACGATCTTGTATTTGTGTTCGGGAAAAACCTGGGCAAACCCATCTGCCTTCTCTACAATTTCCTGGGCTTCAGAATCAGATTTTTCTACAAAATCATCAGCTGTAACTATGTTCGTGCCCAGGCCTACCTGGCTTGCTATCTCCTTAGCAATGGAAAGGTGGTCTCCTGTTACCATTTTCACGTCTACGTTAAGGGAGTTTGCCGTCTTTATGGTCTCAGCGGAATCTTCGTGCGGTGGGTCATAAAGTCCAAAAAGTCCTGCAAACCTGTATTTTCTTTCTTCTTCTACACACACTCCCAGGGCACGATATCCTTTCGAAGCCATAGAATTTACTTTTTCTTCTACCTTCTGCCTTATTTCTTCTTTATTGCTTGACATGCCCAGAATAACCTGGGGTGCGCCTTTGGCAATTTTAAACTCTCCTTCGGGTCCTTTAACCGTAGCCTCAGTGTGCTTTATAACAGGGTCAAATGGCGTGAATTTCTCGACTTTATAAGTTTTTATTTTGTCTTCAAGGGATTCCGTTTCTTTCGCTTTCTGGAGGATTGCATTATCAATTGGGTCATTGTCCTCTTCTCTTGAAGCAAGAGATCCATATATCAGAAGGTCGTTTTCGTTGAAGTCTCCAAAGGGCACTAACTCGGATAATTTTAGCTTATTCTGGGTAATTGTACCGGTTTTATCCGAACATAGAATGTCCATTCCTGCCATTTCTTCTATGGAGACCAGTTTGCTGACTATAGCTCCTTTTTTTGCAAGTTCAGTAGCTCCTACAGCCATTGAAACGGACATCACTGCTGGAAGAGCTGCAGGAATTGCAGCGACTATCAGCACAAGCGCAAACTGTAGAGTTTCCAGAAAAGGAGTATGCCTGAAAAGCTCTTCTACAACTAAAACAATTGCAACAATACAGCCTGCAAGAACAATCAGGTAGTTTCCGATATTGAGGACAGCTTTTTGAAAGTGGCTCCTGGTCCGAATCTCGGCCACCAGTTTTGTTGTTGCTCCAAAATAGGTATTCATGCCCGTAGCCACAACCAGAGCATTCATTTCCCCTTTCTGGATCACGGACCCTGAATAGGCAATTCCATCAGATTTTTTCTCTACAGGCAGGGATTCTCCCGTAAGGGCTGATTCATCTACCTGCAGATATTCCCCTTCAAGGAGTTTAAGGTCAGCAGGCACAACATCCCCTGAACGTACACGGACAACGTCTCCTGGGACCAATTCCCGTGCAGGTTTTTGGGTCCATTGTCCGTCTCTGAGTACTCTGGCATTCAGAGCCATTTTCTGTTTAAGGAGGTCAATCGCATTGTCAGCTTTATGTTCCTGCCAGAACCCCACGACCCCGTTTAAGATGAGGAGTAAGGAGATGATCACAAAGTCTTCCCATCGATGGATAACACCTGAAATTGCAGCTGCCACTTCGATCATCCAGGGAATTGGACCCCAGAAATAACTTAAAAATTTTATAAGTGGGTTGACCTTCTTTTCGGAAATTTCATTATAACCATACTGCTTAATCCGGTTTTCAGCTTTCGATGAAGAAAGTCCCCTATTACTTGAATTAAGGTTTTTCAGGACTTCATCTGCAGGCGAATCCTTTATTTCATCGATTTTGAGCTTTACATTATCCCCTATAAATAAACCCCCAATCCGTGTTTTCCCAATATAAAATGCCTAAAATCCAGGCTTATTTTTCCTATTGAGCTCTTCTTTTGGACCTCTTCTTCTGAACCTGTCATTTTTCGCAGTTGTAAATCTGTATCATAAACCCGATAAAATTCTCATTTATAACATAGAAGCAGAAAAAATAAAAATATATGACATAATTTATAATTTATTATTGACCCGGAAACTCTGGATTTCATCTATACTGGCAATTTTTGGCATTGAGCCCAGTATCTCCAAATGATATATGGATTTTACATGCAGCAAGCTAATGCTAATGAAAAAAATAGAGTTGTCTCTGTATTCTGTTTTTTCAAGCTGTTTATTATAAAGCTGTTTGTAATATTTTTCAAACTATGTACAATATTTTTCAAGTTGTTTACACTATTTATTCAAGTAATTTACACTAATTTTCAAGCTGTGTACAATATTTATTTAAGTTGTTTGCAATATTTTTCAAGTTATCTGCAGTATTATTCAAAGCATTGTGTCCCAGGACATTCACGGATATACTGCATAATATCGCTCATTTTTGCACTGGCCATTGCTACAGACATATCTGCACTTCCATAATAAATGCGGAGTTCATCGCCCACAAGGATCCATCCACACGGGAAAACAACATCATTAACGTCTCCAGTCCGCTCATACATTTCACGAGGCCCGAAAACCCAGCCTTCTGACCTATGGAGTACTTTTGTGGGATCTTCAAGGTCAAGAAGAGCAAGTCCGAGCCGATAGCTCTTTTTAGATGTTGTCTGACGTACCCCATAGTACATAATTAACCATCCATCAGATGTTTTCATTGGCGGAGGGGCTAATCCAATTTTACGGGCATCCCACCACCCTCCTTCTCGAGCGTACAAAAGAACCTTATGCTCTCCCCAGTATTTCATATCAGGCGAAAAAGATATCCAGATATTTGCCTTTGCACCTGCAATGTTAGATAGAGGCCTGTGTAACATTGCCCATTTGCCGTTAAGTCTTGTAGGAAAAATAGCAGCATCTTTATTTTCAGGCGGCATGATAGGCCCTACTCTCTGAAAATTAGTGAAATTTTCGGTATAGGCAAGAGACGTTAATGGACCCGAGTCCGAAAAAGCCGTATAAGCTATAGCCCATTTTCCTATTTCATCAATGTAAGTTATACGTGGATCTTCAATACCATATATCTCTTCAGAATAGTATGTTGGATCCGAGGAAAAGGTTGGTTTGGGATCAATTTCCCAACCGTCAATTCCATTCTTGCTTCTAGCTACCGTAAGATGGGAAAAACCTCTATGGTCTTCAACCCGTACCAGTAGTATAGTTGTATTGTCGACCATAACCGCTGCAGGGTTAAATACCGAGCTGACCTTATAAGGCCAATAATCAACTGTAAGTATCGGATTCTTCTTACATCTTACAAATAATTCTCCTTCATCTTTCCAGATCATATTATTCCCCACTCCTCCTGATTTAGAGCCGATCCTAAAATGTATGACGAATTGCAGATTACAATTGGCACATACACAATTTGAATAGTGCTAGATATATGATGATGCTAGATATTATAAACCAATTCTAAATTAAAACACACTCTTAACGACTTAGGATAAGCTCTAAGTTTTAGAATAAGCATTAGAGAGGTAAAAGAAGCAGTTTTTTATCAAAGAAAGCTGGAAAATCCACTCCTCGCCAATTTCCAGCAAAAAACGGAAAGTGGCAGGTGAGAGATGTAGTTCATTCAGTAATCTCAGTAACAATCATTCCATTACCTAAAACTCCTGAGTTTTTTTCATATTTTTAAATGTATTTTAATCTTCCTAAATCTGTTATTCTTGTTCAGATCCGTGTTCCTATATATAAGGCGCCGAGAACTTTGATTCGACGGAGTCTCTATGAAAGTTGTTATATGCGCAGAAAGGAATTATTCTACCGTCTGGTATGGCATAATGTACTCCGCATTTTTTGATTCTTTCAAGATCTATGTTGTATAAATCCTGAAAATGCATTGTTCCGAGGAATAGTGTATTTCTGTGAAAACGTGATGTATTTTCCATATCACCTTTTTTAAGGACACCAAGGATCATCTGGACTACATTTATCGACTTTGGTCCCTTCTTCTCGTCAATGTACCGTGGCACTTGCTTGATGATCTTCGGAAGGGTTAGAATTCTGCTAACTCTTCCATTCATTTCTGAGGTTGTTTCAGCCAGAAATTCAACAAAACCTTCCACATCAAGAAAATTTGTAATTGGGATAAAGTGCCCTTCTTCATAGAAAACGTAAGTTCCAGCACCGCAGTGTGGATGAACTGTCAACTCCGGAATAGGAACTTTTCTCATAGCTGAGAGGAAGCGGCTTAGAGGAACCACAAAAGATACCGGGTACCAGGCATTACAGGGAATCTCTCCATTAGTCTGTTCTTCCGCAAGCTTTATGACGTCAGGTATGGTGATTCTCTTCTGTTCTCTTTGAGACTGATCTATTCTTCCTGTAAACGCAATTGGCTGGAAGTTCACTCCTTTTATAATGTCAAGATTTTCGGCTGCATAACGGATGATCCCCCCTATCTGAGAGTCATTTACACCTTTTGCAAGAGTTGGAACAAGCACAATACTTTCAGGCCCGCAACGTCTGCAATTTTCAATAGCTTTTTTCTTCAAAGACAGAGCGTTAAAGCCCCGAGTTTCAAAATAAGGCTCTGGAGTGATTCCGTCAAAAGCTAGATAAACAGTACGCAAGGTTGCATCTTTTAGCCTTTTGCAGTATTCAGGACTATTAGCAAGGCGAACTCCGTTGCTTGCAAGCTGGATATGTGCAAACCCCAGCTCCTGGGCCAGTTCAATAATCTCCGGAAGGTCATCCCTTACTGTTGGCTCTCCACCTGAAAACTGAATGGCAGAGCAGGGCACAGGTTTCTCATTTCTTAGTGTTTCCATCATCTTTCGGATTTCTTCGAAGCTTGGTTCGAAAACGAAGCCCTTTACTTTTGCATTTGCAAAACAGACAGGGCATTTAAGGTTACATCGATTAGTAACATCTATGTTTGCAAGTAAAGTTCCCGATTCATGATGCTGGCAGATCCCGCAACCAAAAGGGCAGTTTAAAGAACCGGAACTCTTGAAGTTTGAAACCCCTGTTCCTGTATATGAATACTTTTCGAACTTCCAGTAGAGTTCAGCATCTGACCAGTAGACATCCCTGAAACTCCCGTGATCGGGACATTTTTTTCCCATTATTATTTTCCCATTTTCCTCGAAGATCGAAGCTTCAATTACTCTTTTGCATTCTGGGCAAATAGATTTTGTTAGTCTCATGCTTTCACCCTAATTCGAGTAACTATACATGACAGTATACATGACAGCAAGATGCAGCTTTTAGATCATACATTCAGATTTTGGGAGATTTTTTTGAATTTATCCCATAGCTTTAGTTGCATAAAATTTTTAGTTTTGTCCGAGTTATCGGAGTTAACTGTTATAAATTTCAGTTCAGAGATGACTGTAAACGTCTTGTTTTTGCGTAAAACCTGAATCTAAGACTTGTCGAATAAAAGTTAACCAGAGTTAAAGCTCAAAGCTTTGCAGGACGAGATTTTGAATCATAAAAGGAACATAATGGAGATACTTTAATTTGCAAACAGTTCTTAAGCCGCTTTTTCGTCTATCATTTTGTAAAGTAATTTTGTCAAAGTAGCCTTTCCTTTCGACCATTACGAAAAACTATTCTTTTCGTCCACCACTCGAAAAATTGGTTTTTCTTTCCCCCATTTATGGAATAAAGCTTTAATATTATTTAAATTCATGGAATAAATGTTACAGATAACGGGAAATGTAAAAGAGTAGTGTCTAGCCTCTAAATAATTTTTTAAAAGATATCCATGCTCAGGTCTTAGTTTTTAGGCTTTGCGATTGAAACACAAAAAAGGCAGTTGGTTCTAATTGACCCAAAGTCTAAGTATTTTCTAAGTAGATTAAGCAATCTTGGTATAAATATAAGGAATAATAAGTATGAGGCATAGATTTTCACATAGTAGGAACCTGCATAATCTTGATGAAACTGTTGAAATCATAACAAAAGAGGCTGTTGAAATCATAACAAAAGAGGCTGTTAAAATCATAACAAAAGAAGCTGTTGAAATTATAACAAAGTAGTTAATTTTGTTGATCAGACTTCCTCAAAGATGCCGCTTATTTTTGAGTAAATTCCCAATGCTTAAGAATAAAACGGCTTTTGAAAGAAGATTAATAAATGATACTACAGTTTCACCTATATTCGGTTAACTAATTTTACGTAAAGCTTTGAACACCAATTACAGAAACCTTTCCTGACTTCGATAAGGTCAGGGTCACTACAGCTTGCAAATACTCAAATTAAAAACTAGCATTTTTCAGGCATTTTTTTCTATTTTATTTTAACTCCGGTTTCAATCAGACCGAGATCTCTAAGTTTTTTTGCTCCTTTTCCATCTTATCAAAGAACAAATAATAAAGTACAGTAGCAATTACATATAAAACACAGGTCAGAAGGAAGGGAAGACTATAGTAGTTGTGAGCCATCATCAAACCACCTGCATAGGTGCTTAGTCCAACACATGTATAACAGCTCATCCATATCAGGCTGTTCACAGTTGCTCTCTGTTCTTCGCTAACAACTTCCATATTGAAATTGCTCAATACAGGATTTGACATATTCATTATAGCTGACCTCATGATGTATCCGAAAGCAGCTATTGTAAGTACGGATGTAGATGTAAAAAGCAAAAGAAATGGAATTGAAGAGAGCTGAACCAGGGCTACAACCTTTACTTTCCCTAACCATTCAGTAAGTATAGGGACAAATAATAAAGTGAACATCATGACCACTTGAGAAAGAGAAAAGATGAAGCCTATCTGCCTGGAACTTGCTCTAAGGACAATGTCAAAATAAACATTAAAATAGGGAAGAGCCAACCCCCATCCCATACCTATAAGCCCGTTTACCAGAACTAATTTTTGGATCGTTTTTGACCTTAAAGTAGAAGAAAGGGTAGAAAACAGAGCTGGCTTTCCTGGCAGAATGGTTTTTTTGTTTTTTATGAATATCAGAGGTAGCAGGGAAATTAACACAGCAGCTAAAGATGCATATAGTGAGAGCTGATAAGCCGTTGGGCCTGTGGGGTCAATCTTGAGTGAGCTGGTAAAGGTCTGCGGTAGAATGCCACCCGCAAAGTTTCCTATCATGACACCTATAGTGTATAACAGGTAGTACATCGAAAATAGATGCATCCTTTCATAACTCGTTGAGTTTTCAACCATGAACGTAGATGCTGTAACTATTTTAAGTGATGAGGATACCCCATAGAGAATGCTGAAAAAAACCAGCAGGAATGTTGAGGTAGTGGTATACAGGACTGCAAAGGAAAACAGGAGAAGAAGGCAGGACAATAACAATGTGTTCTTTCTGCCTGCCCTATCGCAGAACATGGCCGCAGGGATTGCAAACAGGCCAGTGGATATGGAAACCAGTGAGAGCATGAGTCCCAGGAAATCCTCCCTGAACCCGAGCCTTAAGATGTACAGATTGAAGATTACTTCGTAAATTCCCAGGCTCAAAGAGATGAGGAAAATATATCCTAAGAACAGGCACGCATTTCGACTGAAACAATTTAATTTTGCCCTGTATCCGGCGACCGCACTGATGGTTGCATTTAAAATAAACTTGCTGTTAAATGATGAGTATTTTTTCATGGTAGTTGCTCTGAAGAAATATCAAATATACAGTTTCAGTCGATGTCCTTCTTTTTTCGAAGGTTAAGCTTCAGTCGATGTCCCTCTTATTTCGAAGGTTAAGCTTCAGTCGATGTCTTTCATATCTCTTGGGTCAAGCAGGTCCTTTAATTCGTCCCCAAGGTAGTTGAACGCAAGGACCGTAAGCATGTTTCGTTTTCAGCAATAGAAAGATCTACGCCGTTTACTGCCTTAAACAAACCATTTTCAGTAGGGAAATTCACATACAAATTAAAAATTGTGGGAAATTCTAACTTAAAATCATCCTTTTTTCAGAGGAATACTCTTGAAATCGTATGGAATAGACAAGTTGAGTATAGACAACGTATTCTGCAATGCTCAAATTTCTATCTGAGTGCTAGCACAGCTACATTATAAATCCATTCAGAAATTAATTCTCAGGTAAAGTAACATTCTTACACTTATTCTTATTACCATTTCCACATGCACATATTTTTCGTTATTTTTACTTTTAAGAAGAATTTTATGGTATAAAATACAGTTTAATAGGATTAATTATTAATTATTTATTAATTATTATGTTGAAAGTATACATAAAATACAACCATTATAAAACTTTCGAAATTATCATGTGCCTAGAGATAACAAGAAAGCACTGTCAGGAAAGATTTAGGTAAATAAAGAAAATAATTTAATAAAGAAAATACTCACATATGAAAACCGAGGTTAGGAAAGACTAGGACTTTGATTCCGTACTCTTTGGGAATACGTTTTAGACTTATTCATCATTTTCAGCAGTCCCAATTACGACGACAAAATCCCGAGCAAAAAAGGTCACAGAGTAATAATAATAATAATAATAATAATAATAATAATAATAATAATAAGCTATTTCAAATAATCAAGCTGCATGCTTTTGGCAGACCTCTTTATTCTTTTTTTGACTTTCAAATGCGTAAATTCTATAATTGTTGATATATCTAGAAGTATCAAAGCTTTTTATTTCATAAGTCTCAGCAAACTCCTCCATTAACAATAACTTTCTGTTAAGATCTTCATTTACCATTAAAGATACTGGTAACAGCTTTTCTTCTATTTTTTCTGTGCTAAGATTTTCGAAATCACTGAATTTAATAAGCTTTTTCTCAAGAGCTAGTGAAATTACTGGACTACTGTAATCTCTTTCAACTATTTCTTTTTTCCATGTATTGACTGCATTATTTAGCATTGCTACAACGTCGGCCATATTAAATAGAGCTATTGCTTTTCCAAGCTCTGAAGCATCAAAACTTTCAGAGGACATCAGATCAAGTATGGAGAGAACCGCAACCATTGTGGAAGGACCCTTATTTTGAACAACAAGAGAATAAGGATATGCAATCTTATTTTTGTTCAAAAGATAAGAAAACTCCATTGACCCGGCTACGTTTTTTATTGATAGGAATAACTCACTTTTAAAATCATAGTATCTTGGAAGGGATATTAGATGATTCATAAGAAAATCAGAAAAAATATCAAATGTAATTTTTGTATAAAGATTTTCTTCGTTAAGTTGTGATGGCTTGTAAGTTCCAGATACAATTTTATCCGCACTATAAAGAATACTCAGCATTTCATAACTGAATTTGTCTCCCCCATTCTCTTCTATAAAAGATGCATTATCACAAGAATCATCAACGGCTGTATCCACTAGAGCTAGACATGCTTTGAAGTCGGCAAGTTTGTAGACACTAGAAGAATCAACGCAAGAAAGATGTAGAAATATGTAACTATCATAAAGCCATTTAAAAAGATTTGGCTTTCTGTGAGGGCTTGCAACTTTCTTGTAGCTCGAGTAGTAATTTTCCCACAATGTATCATACTTGGACATTATCACAATTACCACCAACTTTGATAAATTGATTCAATTGAAATATCACTCGTATCTATGTACAAGAATCTGTAAATCGTATATTATATTTTGTTCCTGAATCTTTTATAAGTTCGATGTCGCCATTGATTTGATCAACAAGAGTATTTACCAACTGTAAGCCCAGTGAACTAGTGTTTCTGAAGTCAATTGAATCCGGAAAACCAATGCCATTGTCTTCAACAATTAACATAAAATTTCGGTTTGGAGTGACCAAACTTTTCTTTTTATCATTAACGTCTCTGTGAAGTTTAATTTGAATTTTCCCGCTTCTTCCTTCTTGAAATGAATACTTTAATGAATTAGAAACGAGTTCATTGATAATGATCCCTAAAGGGATTGCATTATCCATTTCAAAAAATATATCGTCCACATCTAAAAGCAATTGGATATCAGAACTTCCAACTTTATACGACTTGAAAAGATCATCTGTTAATTCTTTCAAGTATGAAGCAAAATTGATTGTTTCCATATCTTTGGAATTATACAGTTCTTCATGGATTATAGACATGGATATGATTCGATTATTGCTTTCTCGAAATGCTTCAATAACTTTTTCACGTTCTAGGTCACCGGACAGCAAATTTTCGCACTCTAATTCTAAGAGGCTGGATATTACCTGCAGGTTATTTTTGATTCGATGGTGAATTTCTTTTTTACGAAGTTTTTCGGCTTTGTCAATAGCTTCCTTTGCAATTTTTTGTTCAGTCACATCTTGGATGAACCCCTGGTAAAACTGGTTTGCCTTATTTATATCGTGCACAACATGGATAGACTCAAAGACCCAAACTATATTCCCATTTCTGTTCAGAATTCGATATTCTTGTTCAGTTAAAGAGTTAGGTGTAATGTTCAGTTTCTTTCGATTCTCAAGGAAATTAATTTGATCTTCAGGATATACTAGCTGAACCAATTTGATTTTTCCTGATAGAAATTCTTCATTTCTATGGCCTGTAATTTCCTCTACGGCTCCATGAAGAAGCATGAGATTGAAATTATTGTCTAACTCAAATCCAATACCTCTAAAGTTCTGTAGGTATTTTAGAATGTGTTCTTCGCTTACCTTGAGCTTTTCCTGTGCATACTTATTTTCTGTGATATTTTTAAGCAAACCTATTCCTCTATATACACAGTCATTCTTGCCTTTGAGAAAAACCGAACTATCCTCTACGTAAATATAGTTTCCATCTTTTTTCCGAAACCTGAATTTTTGCTCAAATTTTTCCCCTGTATTTAAAGAATTCTCAAGAGAACACCAAACTCTTTCTCTGTCTTCTGGATGTATCAATTCTTTACAGGCGACAAAATCAATTTTGTTGAACTCTTCTTGAGTATAACCTGTGAACTCTTCAATAGGTCCTGACCACTCAATCTTTCCTGTCTGTACATCACCGTCAAATATTAATTGCCCCGTCATCTCAGCTATGGAAAAGAATCTTTTTTCAATTTTCTCTATGTTTTCTTTGTAGAAATCTCCCTCCATGATATCTCTCCAACTGTGCATAATAGTTTACAACTCCACAGTACAAAGAAGTAGTTCCCATATTTGAGATTAAACTTTATTATTAAATTAACTTAATATCATAAAAAATTTACGTTCTATATCAATAATTAGTACCTTTAAAAAATAAATATTAAATAAAAATAATTATTTTAAAAATATATAATTTTTTGATAGTTTAGTTTAATATTAAATAATTTTAAATTAATCTCATATTTTCATTATTGTTTTCGCTAAATTCCAATACAATATTTTTAATCTGTTTGAGTCCTAACTACAAATATTTTGTAACTATTCAGGTACCCTAAAATGAGTTAACAACACCGATTTTGGCCATACTGATATGTCTCTCATAAAGGATTCATAACAATATTAATTATGACAGCAGTTGGCATCAGTTTACAAAACCAACTGAAATATATTGTAAATGCTAAACTCTCTAAATTAAGGCTTTTGATATCTATTTGTGGTAACTGAATAACGAGTCATTTTAATTTTTTCTTGTTTGGTTCCATATTTTATGGAAGTTTCTAAATTTCAATGAAACATGACCTAATTTTTATTCTTACCCTTAAAAAGGACAATGTGCCAATTTTTCAGAAAAACCATAAATCTCAAAAATTTATTGGGTAGAAAATTCCATATCGTAAGATCAATTTTCTTCATAGTAAGCAAAAACTGGACTTCGAAGTTACAGCAAATTCGAGGCACTACCTTATACAACTTTCCTGAAACTTTACATTATACAGCTGGGCTTTTTTTTCTTTTCTATCCTGTCTTCCAATACTTATTATGCCAACTAGCACTTGTGTTAAAAAACGATAATATTATATATTTTTATTCAATATAGTGTTACAATCAATAAAATCTTTATTCCCTAAATCGCCATTTATTTATCATTCATAAAATCAGTTCCATAACTCATCTTTGTGGAGTGAACACATGGAAACTAAAGAAGTGATACGAAACTACTGGGATTATCGCAGTGAGACCTATAGTACTGAAATTGTGGAACAATCCGAGGAGGAATGGGCTACCTGGAAAAACATGCTTTCATCAACAGTGGATAGAAGAGAACATCTTGAAATACTCGATGTCGGTACAGGGCCAGGTCAACTTGCCCTGATGTTTGCAGAGATGGACCATCATGTGACTGCTGTTGACCTGTCAACCAGGATGCTTGACAAAGCCAGAAAAAACGCCTTGAAGAAATCTCTTGACATAAATTTCATCCATGGGGATGCCGAGGATCTGCAGTTTCCAGACATGCAATTTGATGTGGTATCCAGCAAGTTTCTCCTGTGGACACTCCCAGATCCACAAAAAGCTCTGTCTGAATGGAAACGAGTGTTAAAAAAAGACGGTATGATCATTGCCATCGATGGTGACTGGTTTAATTCGGGTATATTCCTGAAGTCGATCCGTGCCATATCAGATGGGATACGTTCTATAAAGGAAAGAAACTTTCATAACCTCTTTAATCAACACTATAACCCGATAAAAAACGATCTTCCTCTTTATAGTTTAAAACCTGACCAGGTGTTCAGGTTCTTTAATGATGCAGGTTTTGAGAATATTAATATTGAGCGTACGGATTACCTATGCCGTTCCAGGAAAAAAGTGAACTTACCGGATAAGCTCGACTATGCTTCTCCCATCTACTTCATAAAAGCTGTGAAAAAATGATCTTTATAAAAAAGTGGTCTTTATAAAAAAGTGGTCTTTATAAAAAAGTGGTCTTTATAAAAAAGTGGTCTTTATAATCCCAAGGACTTGTGAAGTAAGAGGGCCTGCTCTATCTTTTATATTCTACTCCATCATAGATCATAATCCCCTTTTCTTTCTATAAAGTTCAATCGATCTTTTAACTCTTTCTTCTTCGAGTATCCCTGTGGTAGAGGGAGTTTCAAAAAATCTTTTTGGGATTCTAAGGTCTTCGAACCTGAAGCCAAAGTTCTTTTTTAATGCATACTTTTTCCTGAAAATGTCCTTTCCCAGTGATTTTAATTCCTCGTCGGTTCTTTCGATTCCCAGAGCCTTAAGGGCCTGAATTACGTTTTCGTATGTGTAGACGTTTCTGGCAAAAAGGCAGGAAACCATGCAGTTCAGGACATTGCGCCGGTCTTCTTCATCAATTATATAATCAACAATCTGCTCATCTGAAATTGGCTGATTAAATGCTTTCTGATCTGCAGAATAACCTGCGCTGTCAAGATGGGAATGCCTGGCGCCCACAGTGAGTCCAAGCACGTTTCCAAGTCCTGTGTGATATCCCGGAATTTCCAGTCCTCCAAGTCGAATTGCGAAGTCCTCTCCTCCGTATTTTTTTGAGGCATATTCCACCCCTTTTCCAAGGTCTGAGTAAAATTCGTTTGGAGCCTGAACTACAAGGTCTATTGCCCTCAGATATGCAGCTTTATCTCCCCAGGAAAGTTTAAGCCCCAGAGAATCGTTAGCGGAAATCTTCCCGCGCTGCTGCATCTCTGTTGCCCAGGCAAGTACAACGCCCATGCTGATTATATCAACCCCTGCTTTTTCACAGGCATCAATAAGCTCTAGTACAGCTTCAGGATCAGCTACGCCAAGGTTCGATCCCAGAGCATAGATCAATTCAAAATCATAAGAAATATTCAATGCTTCATATTCATGGGCTTTTGAGAAGGCTCGTTTTAGCATGGCTACATGAATACACCCGATTGGGCAGCCTGCACAGGAGACCCGCCTGAGAAGATATTTTTCGGCAAAAAGCTCTCCTGAAATCGTTTCAGCTCCTTCGAAAGAAGCTGCCTGCAGGTTTCGAGTAGGCAGGCCTTTAAGTTCGTTTAAAACCAGAATGTTTTCGCTTGTGCCCAGGTTATGGTACTTCTCAGTAAGCCCGGTTTTCACAATTGTGTCATAGAGCATACTGACAGTCTTTCGGTAGGCATTGTGCTCAGGGCTTTTCAACTCCCTGTTTCCGGAAATAAGCATAGCTTTAAGTTTCTTTGCCCCGAAGACCGTTCCAAGCCCAAGGCGTCCGAAATGGCGGTAGGTATCAACATTGACATCGGCATATGTGATCCCCCGTTCTCCTGCAGGCCCAATTCTGATAATACTGCGCCTGCCTGCACCGGGTTCTATTTCGCGCAGGATTTTTCCCACATCAATTGCTGAAGAGAGATGCCATATGGAAGATGCGTCCCTGAAGGTAACTTTGTCGTCGTGGATTGCTACATACACAGGGTATCGGGAAGCCCCGTTGATAACAATTGTTTCGTACCCTGAATAGCGCATGGACATAGCAAGATGGCCACCTGCATAGGATTCTCCCAATTCTCCGTTGAGAGGGGAACGGAACAGTGCAACTGTCTTGGTGCAGGTAGGATATACTCCCGAGAGTGGCCCTGTGCTGAGGATTATTGGCATCTCCGGATCAAGAGGCCCTGTGCCTTCTCTAGACTCTTCGAGCATGAGGTTTGTGGCAACTCCCACACCACCCAGATATTTCTCATAGAGGTCGCGCCTTTCCTTAACATGATAGCTATGGCTATTCAGGTCAATATAGAGTATATTCTTAAGCCCTTCAATAGCGTATTGCTCGGTTGTCATTTTTCCTCCCCGGGTTCTTCTCCTCCGTAAAGGTCTTTATGGGATGCAGTAGGACTACCCGGACTTGTATCCGGAGCAGGGCCCGTGTCAGTAAGCTTTACTTCTCCGCTATCTTCGACTTCAATCATTTCCAGCACATCATGGGGACAGAACTTCGAGCAGACACCACAGTGTTTGCAGATTACGGCTTTTTTCTCCGCGTCCAGATGGATAGCTCCCACCAGGCAGGCTTCTATACAGTTTCCGCAGCCATCGCAGATCTCTTTATTGAGATTCACTCCTCCCCCTTTCCTTTTGGTAAGCGCGCCCAGCGGGCATGCCCTCATGCAAGGAGGGTCTATGCAGGCATGGCAGACGATTTGAGAATAAGGAGTTTCGATCCCTCCGCGGGTCTGTATATCAATTCGGCTGTTTTTCAAAGATATAGTATCATACCAGGTTCTTGCGCAGGCCATCATACAGGAGTAGCAGCCTATGCAGCGGGCCGGATTTGCAACCTTTAACCTTTTTGCCATTATTTCCCCCTCAGATTCCTGTATTTAGAAAGTATACATCCCCAGCTTATATAATCTGGTACTACATGCAGCAGCAAATCAAACCTGAAGCTTGCAGCTAATTCTAGTTTCGGAGTATCTATTAAAATATATGTTTGTTAATAATTTATTACAGATATTTGTTGCATTTTTGCAGGTTAATTTGTTCATGCCTTGTTGTATGAGTCTACTGCTGAACGTACTTTGTATATCTTTTATATCTTTTTATATAGAGTATTTTTACAGAGAAATTACTTTTATCCTGGAAACTATCCGAAAAGTCAATAACGATTGTTGTAAAAATAAGTTAGGTCGCAACAAGTTCGGCTGGATATCTCATTTAATCGTCTGCGAGAAGAAAGGAAAAATGACCGTTTATATGATAATAGAAATCAAGTCATGAATCATGAACTGTATACTAAATATGTCGAAAAAGTTCCAAATATTATAAAAAAGTACGGAGGCAGGTATCTGGTCAGGGGAGGTGAGGTTATTCCAATGTTTGGAAATTGGAATCCCGAGAGAATAATCATTATTGAGTTTGAAACCGAAGAACAGTTAAGAAATTGCTTTAATTCGGTGGGATACTTGAAGATTGCACCCTTCAGAGAGAACTCTACGATTACAAAATCAGTATAGTCAATGGATATTTGCCACCAGAATAATTATAGCTAGAATCAGAAATATACCACCGTTTTTAAACTGACTTCTCACTTTTAATCAATTTGTCGGTATCTGGTAGATCGCTTTTAATCAATTTGTCATATTTTTCTGGGTCCTTTGGATTTTTTTGTTCAGCAATTTGAACATTAATAGCCTTGAACCTGCTAAAAATAATTCTTTTTTCAGCATTTTCTTCCCTTTTATATCAATTTTCCCAGTACGTGTCTATAGAGGTTTCACAGGCATCAGATTGCTCGGTCACTATCTTCAGATAGAAGCAGTATAAGACCCAGATAAATCCAGATATCTTCAGATAGAAGCTATCGAAGCCAGATAAATCCAGACATCTTCAGATAGAAGCTATCGGAGCCAGATAAAGCTAGATATCTGTTAATAGCTTAATTTGCTAAGAAAAGCTGCTATCTTAGGTTACACTCAGCCTTCACTTTGATTCTATGGTATCAGGCAGAGAAAAATTAATCATAAGGCAAGTATAATTAAAGTCAGATTTAATTAAAAATGTTATATTCTTACTTCAAATCCTTTTTGGAGTGTCCTTCTTGACCGTCAAAAAAGCACTTATCCCTGCAGCAGGCCTTGGAACCCGTTTCCTGCCTGCCACTAAGTCCATGCCCAAAGAAATGCTCCCTATAATTGACACGCCTGTAATCCACTACGTTGTAGAGGAAGCCATTGCCTCGGGAATCGAAGATATAATCATTATCACAGGCAGGGGCAAACGAGCAATTGAAGACTATTTCGATGATTCTCCTGAACTCGAAATGCACCTTGCGAAAAGGCATAATACTGAACTTCTTAAGCTTGTCCGGGATGTTTCCTCCCTTGTTGATATTCACTACATCCGCCAGAAAGAACCTAACGGGCTAGGGGATGCGGTTCTCAGGGCAGAAAATCATATTGGAAACGAACCTTTTGCCGTGCTTCTCGGAGATGATATTATTGTGAATGACAAGCCATGCACAGCTCAGCTCATAGATAATTTTGAGAAATATGGGAGGTCCACGCTTGCAGTGGAAGAAGTTCCTTATGAAAAACTGAGCAGCTATGGAATTATAAAAGGAAAGCCACTCTGTGACTCTCTCTATATGCTTGAGGATATCGTCGAAAAACCGTCACCTGAAAATGCTCCTTCCAATCTTGGAGCAATAGGCCGCTATGTTTTCACTCCAGAAATTTTTGACTGTATAAAAGAAGCTGGAACCGGAGTAGGAAATGAAATTCAGCTGACTGATGGGATCCGGGTTCTTAACAAGTCTCAGATTATCTATGCCTGCAGGTTCAAAGGAAAAAGGTTCGATACTGGCGACAGGTTAGGGTATGTAAAATCAATAGTGGACTTTGCTCTTCAAAACGAAAATCTCAGGGAAGACGTATTCGAATACCTGAGGGATATCCTTGAAGCTGAAGATAGTAAGGAACAGAGAAAAACCGATATTATGGAAGAGCCGTCGGTTGACGAAATCACAACTTGAAAGTCTAGGAAATTTTGTGAAGGATAAGAAATTGAGTGAAGTATCAGGAATTAAAATATGAGATAGAACTATCCAGGCATTACCTTTAAGTCTTCTTCTATTGAGGAAGCTTGCTGGAACTGAGACATTTTCAGTTAATGAGCAAATAACAACATTAGTGGAATAATCGTAATTATGGAAAAAAGGAAGGAAAAAGTACGTAGGAAGCATTATTCTTACGTATTTTCATTCCATGATATTAGATAAATTTTATTGGGGAAGGGCATCTGAGTATTGGGAATGGGGGATTTTGGGGGGAAAAGTGTTGGTTGAGGTTTACATTAAAAATGGTTGTATCTCAGACGCCCTATTAGATAAATATATATGAAAATATATAAAAACAATGGTATACTGATAATAAATATAAATTTTTCACAGTACTTATATTTTTTGGAAAAGATTTAATTATATTTACATTGTAAATCTGAATTCAGTTTGAAAATCAGACAAATATCTGACTTGAGAAACTGCATAATTGACAAAAGATAGAGATAAAAAG
>NZ_LZPK01000129.1:0-31402 GCF_001729375.1 Methanosarcina sp. A14
GCCGATAATAAAAGAGAAGGTTAAGAAGGTATTACATCTCATAGGAAAGATTCTTACCTTCTCACCTGTTACTCTGTCACTTTTATTACTTTACCGTAATTATTTTTTCTTTGAGATAGGGATTTCGATCTTATCCACCAGTTTCTTTACATCGGTCTTGGTATCTGAGGCAAGCTTTTTTGCACTATCACCGGTCGTATCCACCAGTTTTTCAACCTTTGCGGTGATGTTCTTTACCTCATCCTTTACATCAATTGATTTTATTTCTCCCGAGATTGATTTTATTTCAGCATTTATATTCTTTGCAAGTTTCGAGGCTTCGTCCCCTGTTTTCTTTGCAAGAGTATCAATGTCGCTCCCAAGCTTTCCAACTTTCTCCTGTATTCTACTCTTTTTTCCAGTTTCGGTTTCTTTACTTTCGCTTTCCATTGGTTGTGCCATATAAACCCCTATTTATTTTTGATAAAGATAATTAATTTCTCTCAGAAAGAGAGCCTGTTTTTGTAGACATTTACTTATGGGTTTCCGAAATTATAAGAGTATCTTTAGAAGTAAAAACTGATTTTTGAAAGTAAATCTCACGCTACAAGCTTAATAAAGTATAAATTAAAATAGTATGCTTGTAAAAAGTAAAGCAACTTAATTGATTAAAAGAGTTTATGCAAAACTCCGGCAGGAAAGATATAAGAGCCAAATCAGGATATCGTATTCATAAAAAACTCTCTGCGATAGAGTAAGCCATTGAAAGCTATAGAGGAAATATGCAGACCTTAGTTATATGCATAGACAGGGATAACGATCTGGGCGAAAAAGCAAAACTCGAAACCCCAATAGTAGGACGGGAGGCAAATGTTCAGGCTGCCGTTGCACTTGGGATCGCAGACCCGGAGGATTCTGATACCAACACTATCTTCGGTGGAATCAGGATTCTTGATGAATTACGGGCAAACGGAGCCGATGCTGATATAGTTTCTTTTGCAGGAGACAAAAACGTTGGAGTGATCTCAGACCAGAAAATTGCCGAACAGCTTGAAACATTTCTCAATGTGAATGACGTGCAACGGGCGGTATTCGTTTCGGATGGGGCAGAAGACGAAACGCTTGTGCCTATTGTCCAATCCCGTATGAGAATTGACTCTGTAAAAAGAATTGTAATAATGCAGAGCCAGAATCTGGAAAGTACTTACTATATCCTGAAACATGTTTTTAGCGACCCGAAAATCTCCCAGACTTTTTTTGTACCTTTAGGGCTTGCTTTTCTCATTTATGCAATATTTTTGCTTGCAGATTATCCCGACGGTGCAGTTGTGGGAATTCTTGCAGCTGTAGGGCTTTACATGTTATACAGGGGTTTTGGACTGGACGATCTTGTTGCTCTTGAAAAAGAAAAGCTCTGGGACGCTTTTCTTGAACAGAGAATGGTTTTTATCAGCTATACGGCTTCCTTGCTTACACTCCTTGTAGCAACTGTGTACGGAGCTATGGAAGTATGGAAGCTTTACTCGGCAGATGGAGTATGGTATGAAGGGATCCTTACGCTTGTCTCGGTATTCATCAATGCTTCAGTCTGGTGGTATGCAGGAGCCATGTTGCTTGCCGACCTTGGAAAAATCTTCGATTTAAGGATGGAAAATAAGCCCATTTATAAAAATGTCGCGATTTCTTTATTTGTGATCGCAACAGGGCTGCTCTTCTGGGGTGCAAGTACATACATTTTAGCGACGGCTTCCCTTTCGGAAGGCATTACTAATGATGCATCCGTTGCCCTCCAGTACTTTGTATATTCGGTCGCAGTTGCGATTATTATTGCCCTTGCAGGCATAAAATACAGTGTATCAAACATGGTCTCCGAAAATGAAGAGAAAGGAAGAAATAAAAGAAGGAAAAAACTCGCCTGACCGCAGGCGACCTGCCATAAACTTTGAAGTTCGACGGGGTTAACAAAATCGAAAATGGGGGTGGCAGTAAAAACCGTCAGGAAGATAATAAAATGGAAAAAATACCTGAAAACGTTGAAATTGCAGTGCTCGGTGGTGTCGGTTTTAACTCTTACCAGGAATTTGAAAGCCGGTTAGTAAGCACTCCATATGGAGAGGTTACAGTTTATCTTACTACTGTAAGAGGGAAAAAAGTTGTAGTAATCCCCAGGCATGCAGGAGAAAACCATATTCCTCCTCACAGGATTAATTACAGGGCCAACATCTGGGCTGTGTATTCTATCGGGGCAAAACGTGTAATCTCCACAAATTCCGTAGGGTCAATGCGAGGGCATCCGGTGGGTAGCTTTGTAGTACTTAATGATTTCATAGATTTTACCCGGAACCGGCCTTCCACCTTTTATGATGACAAAACCGTACACGTCGATGTATCTGAGCCCTACTGCCCTGAGATCAGGATAGCCCTTAGAGGCGCTCTGGAAAAACAGGGACTACCATATACCGAAGGAATTTATGCCTGCACGGAAGGCCCACGTTTTGAGACCAGGGCCGAAATCCGCATGATGAACCAATTTGCAGATGTTGTGGGTATGACCGGTGTACCTGAAGTGAGCCTTGCAAAAGAACTCAGCCTCTGTTATGCTTCTCTTGCCATTATCACAAATCAGGCTTGCGGAATGACCACACAGAAACTAACTGCTGACGAAGTTACCGAAGTTGTGGGAAAAGCTCAGGACGCAATCTTTGAGATTGTTTCAGATACAATAGAAAATATTCCCGAAACTCGGAACTGCAGGTGCAGATTTGCTAAGGACGGAGCCTGTTTGTGAAGTACCTATGAGCTTTAGATTAGTGAATTAACTGAGCCAGAGCAACGTCATTAGCTGTCTTAAACCGAATTTGTCACGCTCGACGCAGGAGAGCGGCCTTTCAAAAAAAGAAGTTAAAATAATAGCGTCTTTGTGTTTGTTTTTTAATACAGAGAGATTTCCTGACTCCTGTATGTAAAAAACTTTTTATTTTATTTTTTGCTTCTTCGGCTGGCCCGAGCTGCGCTCGGTAAAAGACTGGTTTTAAACGATAATTATGATTTTTCGGGACTTTTTATCAAATCAGTTATATTTTTAAATAGCAGCTCCTTTAAATTAGTAAATTAACTGAACCAAAGCAGCGTCATTAGTCGTTTTAAACCGAATTTGTCACGCTCGACGCAGGAGAGCGGCCTTTCAAAAAAAGAAGTCGAAATAATAGCGTCTTCGTGTTTGTTTTTTAAGACAAAAAGATTTATTGACTCCTGTATATAAAAAACTTTTTATTTTTGCTTTTTGCTTCTTCGGCCTGGTTAGAGCGTTCTATTTTGTGCAAATATATGTCCAGTGTTCACAGTTTTGAAAACTATAAAATTTACTGTATTCTGTATCTTAAAAGCTTTTTATTTTTGTTTTTTTGCTTTTTTTGCCGAGCCCGAGCTTCGCTCGGTGAAAAACAGGTTTTAGACGATGAATATGGTTTTCTGGGATTTTTACCACATTATTTTTATTTTTGGGGCCGGAAACTCTCTTCAACAACCTCTTTCTATGAGGCTAAAAAACTGAAAACAAAATTCAATTTATTTCAGTTTAATAGTCGCCACCTGTAGCGGGATAGGTTTCTCCAATTCCGTTTTTTCGGTGTCCTCTCCTTCTAACAAACCCTTAACAACCGCTTCCATAAGTTTCTCGCTATCTTCCTGTTCTTTTCGGAGGTTTGATTCAAGTTCATCACACAAACCCATGAACTGCTCAACTTTTTCAACGATACGTTTTTGTTCGGCGAGGGGTGGAAGAGGAATTGGAGTCATCCTAAGTTTGTTTTGGGATATATTCATCTGACTTTCAGCCATTCCAGATTTTTGGCTTTCTATATAGTTTTGTGAGAATCCAGTATTTAAGCAAAGAGTGATGAATTCTGGAAATACAAATTCGTCTAACAAATGGAAACGAATTATTTTGTCAGAGATCATTAAATGAGATCGAGTATCTTTTACTAAACAACAAATGCCCACCCGATTTTTAGGTCCTGCGCGAGTTATTAAAATATCTCCTACTTTTACTTCATACTGAGGACGAGGAATTAAATTTTCTGGTAGCTGTTTGTGTTCAGTCCATAGGAACATTAATGGCTGTACAGAAGTAGTTTTTAAAACTCCCCAAGTATCCTCATCTTCAGTAGGATGATTTCTACATGCTGGGCTCCATCCCGCATCCATAAACAAAATTATGCTATCTAAGTTTACGAATTCCCACTTTTCTGGTAAGGTAGGCACATCATCTGTCGCCTCTAATGGTGATAAAGATTTAGTTCCTTTAATTTTCCCAGCTTTAATCAGATTCTTCTTGTCACTATTTATTTTCTCAATCAAAACACTCGCCGGCTCATCCTCTGGATTTTGAGTCACTAATTTTCCCTGAACCGCAAGCTGAAGAATTGCCTGCTTTAATCTTTCTACATTTTCAGGGTTGTCATAGAGAAGATCAAAATTTTCGCAGATATGCTGCCAGCGTTGTTCAAATTCATCCTGTTTTTCTGCGCTGAGCATCCTGTCAAGGGCAGCGCTGTTGAGCTTACTTTGGATTTCTTGTTTTTTCTGGCGGCGGGCTTCGAGTTTGTCGCAGAGAGCCATCAGTTCTTCAACTTTGGAGACAATGCGTTTTTGTTCGGCTAGGGGTGGAATTTTTATGATAAGTCCATAGGCATCCTGTCTATTGAGTCCAGGTATAGCTGTAGCTTTGTTAAACTTTCCAAGATCGAGCGTCTTAAATAAATAATAACTAAAAAAGAGATCTAATCCTTTTTTTGGCGTTACAAAATAAGTTGTGTCTATTGGCCAGAAAGGTTTATCCGATAAATTAACTGCCCCAGCTGATCCTTTACGTCCTATTATTAAAGAAGGCTTATCTACAAGGTATTCAGTGTGAAATCCAACAATTCCGTTTGAACCATATACAGGAAATTCTCCTTCACTGTTACGATATTTTTCAGATAAACTTTTACCGTATTCTATATCATATACTTGCCCAAGTCTTACAGTTTCCCAATTGTTGGGAACTTCAAAATGAATATCATCTTTAGTGACAGGATGTAATTGTTTAGATCCATTATTTTTTTCTTTTTTATTTAGCTTCTTTTTTTCAGTTTTTATTCTTTCAACTAAGATAGAAGCAGGTTCATCATTCGGGTCATGTGGCACAAGTTTTCCCATAACCGCGAGCTGCAAAATAAGTTCTCTCAGTTTCTGGACTCCATTCGGCGCATCGGCAAGGAGTTCAAAGTTTTCGAAAAAAACGTCCGGGTTCATGCGGATTTCCCTGCCAGAGCGGTCATGAGTTCGTTTTTCAGCGCGTTTCGGGTTTCTTTGATTTCGGAAAGGAGGGCCCGGTACTTTTTGAGAAGTTCTTCAGGGTCTCCGAGGTCGTCTTCAGATTCATTGGGGTTTTTGATATCGAGGTTATAGTTGCTGGCGATTACATCTTCGATTTTGACTTTCCAGGCATGTTCGTTTTCTTTTCGGTTATTCCACCAGGCTTTTTCCGGGGCGAATTCTTCTATCCGCATGGGTTTGGTTTTGGAGTAGGACTTATAGCCGGCCGGGTAAGGGTGTTCATAGTACCAGATTTCTTTTGTGGGTTCGCCTTTTGTGAAAAAGAGGAGATTGGTTTTTATGCCGGTGTAAGGGTTGAAGACGCCGTTTGGAAGGCGGACTATTGTATGCAGGTTGCACTCCTGAAGGAGTTTTTCTTTAATGCGAGTCTTTACGCCTTCCCCAAAGAGGGTTCCGTCAGGGAGGACTATTCCGCAGCGGCCTCCGTCTTTAAGAATATGGGCAATCAGGACTAAGAAAAGGTCAGCAGTTTCGCGGGTCTGGAAATTTGCGGGAAAATTTGTCTCTATCCCATCTTCTTCCATGCCGCCAAAAGGAGGATTCGTTACTATCACGTCTACGCGCTCTTTTGGGGTGTAATCGCGAAGAGGGCGAGCAAGGGTATTGTCGTGATGGATGCGGGAAGGAACTTCTATTCCGTGTAAAAGCATATTCGTTATGCAGAGCAGATGTGGAAGCTGCTTTTTCTCAACGCCTGAAATGGATTCCTGCAAAATCCGGTGGTCTTCCACGGATTTCACGTATTTCTTGCGGATGTGCTCGATTGTACTCGTTAGAAAACCGCCTGTTCCGCAGGCAGGGTCAAGGACTTTTTCGCCTAGCCTGGGGTCAACCATGTCCACCATAAACTGGGTAACGGCTCTTGGAGTATAGAACTCGCCTGCGTTGCCTGCGCTCTGCAGGTCTTTGAGGATTTTCTCGTATATCGAGCCGAAGGTGTGCAGGTCTTTTGAACTCGTAAAATCGATCTCGTTGATTTTGTTTATGACCTGGCGGATCAGGGTTCCGTTTTTCATGTAGTTGTACGAGTCTTCAAAAACGTCTTTTATGACAAAGCCTCTCGGATCGTCATCTTCGGAAAAAGAGAGATTTTTCAGGGTTTTGAAGAGTTTTTCATTGACAAAGTCCAGCAAAGTGTCTCCGGTTATGCCTTCAGGGTCTTTCGCCCAGTTCCTCCAGCGCAGTTCTTCAGGAATCGGAGAGACGTAATTTTCGTCCTCAAGTTCGTATTCTTCTTCCCTCGCATCGAAAATCTTCAGGAACAGCATCCAGCCAAGCTGGCTTATGCGCTGAGCATCGCCGTCAACACCTGCATCTTTCCGCATAATATCCTGAATCGTTTTGACTGTAGTATCCAGAGACATGTTTTTTCCCGCACTTAATTTCTTTTTGACTATTCGGTGATTCCAAGTTATTTGTTTTTGATAGCTGCAATATGAGGAGTTAAACCGTTACCTAAAATTAACCGCCAACAACTATTTTGTAATCCCACATAAGTCCTTCGAATCGTATTCTCTTCAAATTCAATTGAGAATTTTTCAACTCGAAAAACATGCAACAATTTTATCATACAGTTATAAAGTTGAATGCATCACTAGAAGTTGTTTCTCAAATTTAATTAAATTTTTAAATTTTCAGTAAATACATGAAATTTACTTTTACCCATACAATTTGAAGAGGATATTTCGAATCAGCCTCACAACGTATAAATCTGGTTTTCAAGCCCTTTGACTGCCTCAAGATAGTTATTCTTGCCCTCAAATCGTTTTATAATTTCCAGTGGGGTTCCCATCCTGTCAAATGGCTGGACTTTGAGCACGTTCAGGCTTTCAAGATCTTCAATCCCATCATCCGCATACTTATCCAGAAGCGCGTCAAGGACTTCCTGTGCATTTTCCCCGTATTTACTAAAATAATCACTCTTTTTGACTCTATCAGCCCTTTCCTTCCTGCTCATCGGCGGACGGTCAAAAGCAACATGGCAAATCAGGTCAAAGGGGTCAAGGTCCTTTCCGACCTCTTCTGCAAGCGCATCGAACAAAACTCCTCTTTCTTCAAGTTCTGAGATAATCTCCTGCTTTTTTTCGGCTTCGTTCCAGTACTTCAAAAAAGAGTCAAGGGACTCAAAATCCTTGAGCAGAGTCTTTCGAGTATAATCTTTCAAGGACTCAGTAATCAATTTTCCATCAGGACCATAGTACTGTGTGCGTTCTATGACCACGTCAACATCCACATCATTCACAAAATACTTTTCCCTATTATTTTCTTCGTCCATGTCTCTGGACTTCCCAGACCCATTCTCGCCTTCAAAATCGTAAATCTCCACTGGCTCGCCATCAAAATCAGGATCAGCAAACAGCTCTGTTGCTTTCTTGAAGTCCATTATTGTAAAATAGAATTTTCCGTAATCCTCATTTATCCTTGTACCCCTGCCTATTATCTGCTTGAATTCGGTCATTGACTCTATGCGTTTATCAAGCACTATCAGCTTGCAGGTCTGAGCATCCACTCCTGTACTCATTAATTTTGAAGTGGTGGCAATTACAGGGTAGCGGCTTTCAGGATCAATAAAATTGTCAAGTTCGGCTTTTCCTTCGGGGTTATCTCCTGTAATTCTCATAACATATTTTCGATTTTCACCTGTAAGGTCCGGGTTTTCATTAACAATAGCTTCTCTCATGCGCTCTGCATGATCTATATTCTCACAAAAAACGATAGTTTTGTCAAAACGGTCGTTAGCTTTCAAAAATTCCGTAACTTTTTTTGCGACCAGTTCAGTCCTTTTCTCAAGCACAAGGTTCCGATCAAAATCTTTCTGGTTGTAGATCCTGTCTTCTATAGGAGTGCCATACCTGTCGACCTGATTCTTTTCCGGCCTCCAGCCTGCAAGGTCTTTGTCGAGGTCAATGCGGATAACCCTGTAAGGCGCAAGGAATCCATCTTCAATCCCCTGTTTCAGGGAATAGGTATAGATCGGTTCTCCGAAATAATGGATATTTGAAACATCTTTAGTTTCCTTCGGGGTTGCGGTCAGCCCTATTTGCGTTGCCGAGGAGAAATATTCAAGGATTTCTCTCCATACAGAATCTTCAGCTGCACTTCCCCTGTGGCACTCGTCAATAATTACAAGGTCAAAAAATTCCGGAGAGAACTGCTTGTAGATATTTTTATCTTCTTCTGTTCCGGAAACCGCCTGATAAAGAGAGAGATAAATCTCGTATGACTTCTCAACCTCATGATTCTGAATTTTTGTCATGGCGTTTCCAAAATGCTTGAAATCGTTAATCCGTGTCTGTTTAATGAGGATATTCCGGTCTGCCAGATAAAGAATTCTTTTCTTTACCCCTGCTTTCCAGAGACGCCAGATAATCTGAAAAGCTGCAAGTGTTTTTCCAGTACCTGTTGCCATAACAAGCAGGATGCGGTTCTGACCTTTCGCGATTGCTTCTACTGTGCGGTTAATTGCTATGCGCTGGTAATATCGTAGTGATTTCCGATGGTCAATAAAATAATTCTGAGTTACAATTTTCTGCCTGCCTTCATCAAGCCCCTTCCATTCACAATACTTCTGCCAGAGAAACTCAGGAGACGGAAAACTTTCCAGCGGAATTTCCGCCTCAACCTTTCCGAAAGTGCCTGTCCGGTCGTGAAACAAAAAGGCGTCCCCATTAGAGCTGAACGCAAAAGGAACGTCCAGCATCTCAGCATATAGAAGTGCCTGCTGCATTCCATCTCCCAGTGTATGTGTATTCTTTTTAGCCTCAACTACCGCAAGAGGAATGTTTGGCTTATAGGAAAGAACGTAGTCGGCTCTCTTTGGCTTTCCCCTGCTTGTGGTCGAGCCTTTTACAATAATCCTACCGTTTGTAAGTTTCACCTCTTCCCTGATTTGGCGTTCTTTCCAGTTAGCCTGTTTTATTGCAGGCGTGATAAATTTCGTACAGATGTCTCGTTCACTCAGTTCCTTTTTGTCTATATCTTCCATCTGGCAGTCATCCGACAGATTTTGCTATATTATAATATAACTTGTTTGTTTATTTCATTACGTCAACTATTTAATTTTTTACGTTTTTATATTATTTGTGACTTTGTATTTTTGATACTCTGCATATTTTATTCTAAGATGGAGCTTGTCACGCTCGACGCAGGAGAGCGGCCTTTCAAAAAAGAAGTTAAAATAATAGCGTCTTTGTGTTTGTATTTTAATACAGAGAGATTTACTGACTCTTGTATGTAAAAAGCTTTTTATTTTTGTTTTTTACTTTTTCTGCCTGGCCCGAGCTTCGCTCGGTGAAAAAAAGGTTTCAGATAATGAATATGGTTTTCTGGAATTTTTATCACATTATTTTTATAAGCGGTGGCGGATATGCTCCCTTTGCTTGCAGCGAGTGCACCAGCTCAACTTTGACGTCTCCTAACCATTCTTGTGTACAATTACAGTTAAAACAGCCATCTTCCCATATCTTGTGACTCGATTAAGCAATCCTGACGTGTGTCACAGGTACAAACGAACGTTTATCCTATTCGGTAACAGCACTTAGACATGCTCAAGTCACAAAATTGATCAGGAATTTTTCTGGAGCCTATGACATATGGCGTTTTTTTGCGAGCTGTTTTATGAACAAAAATAATGATAAGTCGACTTATTTAAGACCGTCTTTAATTACTGGTGTTAAGCCTGATGGTGTTAAGAATCTTCTTGTTTTCTCTATAAATATTGAATGATACGCTTTAGATCAAATTAATGTAGATTTATTGTTTTATCTGGATTCTTGCTTTCAAAATATGCATGTCTATTTGCGGGAAGTGTTTTTCTGCAAACTACGGAGGCATAAACGATATGCAATGACCTGTCTTATTTATAATTTCTGAATAAAGAATCTAATTGAGGTTTATTACTTTTTTTAGATTTATTAATAAATCTGTAAAAGTACTTAATTTCTGACTACTGGCAGCTTTCGACACAAAGCATTTAAAGAATAATGTTTTTGTTGAAGATAATGCAGTAACAGCATGGGTGAGACCTTAATCACCCTCCATTTTTAATAAGAAGAGATAACTATGCCTCTCTCACAAATTAATCAAAAGATAATACTTGTCTTATTTTTAGTCTTTGTCATTTCAGCATTATATATTCTATCTGCAAATAAAGAAAAATATTCTGACACTTTTCTGGGTAATGATAATAGTTCAATAACCAATGTACATCCAGGAGATTCTATACAGCAAGCAATAAACAATACCAGTCCATGTGGCACTGTTACCGTTTATCCGGGATTATACAAGGAGAACCTGGTTGTAAACAGACCTTTGATTATAATATCAAATCCAGGAGAAACGAATAATACTATTGTTCAGGCTGCAGACCCAGAAGAAGATGTATTCAATGTAACTGCGGACAACGTGACGATAAGCGGATTCAACATAAAGGGAACAACGAGTAAAGCCGGTATCTACTGTAGCGGGTCAGGTGGCAATATAACTGGAAATAAGCTAAGTTATAACAATTATGGAGTTTACCTTAACGATTCAAACAGGAGTATTCTGGAAAATAATGAAGTGAATAACAATTCAGTTGGAATCTATCTAAGGAATTCTAGTAATAATCAATTAAAAAGTAACAAAATATCATGTGTTGGAATATTTGTCGGATTAGATAATAATGCAACGGGAATTTATCTCGAAGATTCAGATAACAACAAGTTGATGAGTAGCACCATATCAAAGTTATGGGATGGTGTAAACCTCACTGATTCTTCTAATAATGAGCTAAATAATAACTCAATCTTACAGAACTATCTTATTAATTCGAATAATAATAAAGTTTTGAATAACACTATTGAAAAACTTGGATACTCATATTCAGTTGTTCTTGCAAATTCTCAAAATAACACGTTACAGGGTAACACTGCAAGTCCAAATACTGAAATTAAAGTATTCTATAGCTTTGACAGTAAAAACAATACCTTTGAAGGTGAACGGTATACAGTAAACGAACAAGGGTCTAGATGTGTATACAGGGAAAGATAATGAAAAGCAGTTTGCATGTTGATATCTTGACTTTTTTAATTTAAATCTATCTCGGTAGAGTTGCAGCTCTGCAGTCCGAGTCTCGTCACCCAAGTTCCGTCACCCGAGTGCCGTCTAGGAAGGACGGTGTCCTTTTTTACTAAATTATTTATATATCTAGGCAGTGGCTTTCCCTAATAAACTCTAATGATCCTTTTCATAATTTTCAGGAGCCTTCTAGTTTTTGTGTTTAGCTTGTGGCGACGTAGTCGTATTTTATGCTGATCGCCATATAACCGCAATGTGCGCATTTATAGTGCCTAATTGTTATAAAAATATTCGGGTACTCAAAATGGATATCAGGGGATCTGTATTCTACTAAAGCAAACTTTTTTCCGCATCCTCTGCAGGTTTTTCTATTTTTGTTAATATTCTTTGGTTTGGACTTTGAATTTCTCTGGTCAATTTTGATCTTGATATCTTCACTATTGCAGTACTTGCACTTCATGTATCTTGTTGTTGTTTCTTCATATTTGTCGTAAGTACTTACAATTTTAATAAAAGGTTTTTTAATTTCCTCATAGGCAAATTCCCTATCACATTTTTTACATCTGGAAATATTGTAGTAATTCTCAATTTCATCCAGATATAAGGCAACAAAGACAAATATCATGCCTGCAAAGAACAACGGCATCCATAAAAGCAAGTAATCCTTTTCTAAAATCATTTTTAATATTAGTAGAAAGAATAATAACATGTAGACAGACTTTGTCAATACTTTCAGAGTAGTGATCGTTTCTAAACCTAATAGATTGATCAGATTCGGAGCTCGTTCTTTAGGAAAGTTGTAAAAATCTCCTTCAAAGCTTATTGTCAACGTTCCTGTCTCTCTGTCCAACTCATAACAGGCGTCATCCAGATATCTCTTGTTTATACCTACTGGGAATTCTACATATTTGGGCTTGCTCAATATATCAATGACCAGCTTTTAATTACCTAGCTGTTTTCGGAATGATACATAACTATATATCCGAATAAGATAATCTTTTCGTTTAACTATACTTATTTTTCAAAACTAAATAGCAGAATTTAATTATACATCATTTTTCTGATTCAATTCGTTTTGAGGCTAAAAAATTAAAAATAAAATCTAATTTATTTCAGTCAAATAATCACTGTCTGCAGCGTGATCAATTAGTCCAATTCTGTTTTTGTCACACAAGCAATGCGACTTTTCAGAAAAAAAGTAGAAAAAAATCGTTTCATTGCTTTTGTTTTCTAATAAAGGAAAATTTATTGATTCTCACCTGTTAAAAGTTCTTTGTTTTTGTTTTTCTTCCTGGAACTGACCCAGCGCTCTATTTTCTGCAATAGATGTTCAGTGTTCACAGTTTCAATAAATACAAAATTTACTGTATTCTGTATTTTAAAAGCCTTCTATTTTGTTTTTTGTTTTTTTCTACTTGGGCCGAGCTTCGCTCGGTGAAAGACAGAGTTCAGACGATGAATATGTTTTTCCGAGACTATTTTCCATATTATTTTTATTTTTGGCATACTGCCTGATGAACCTGATGCCTTTTCCGCAAAATCAAAATTGAACTGGCTCATTTCGCTGCATTCCCATTACTTTCGTTTTCGAGAACCTCATTCTCTACACTTTTATTTTCCAGAATTCCATATCCACTATTTTTGTTCTCTGGAATTCCATTCTCCAAGTTTTTATTTTCCAAAGTCGCATTCCCTGCACTTTCATTCCTTTCAGAACCATTACCCGTACCCGCATTGCAAACTTCACTGATGTTGTTGGTTTCTTTAATCAGATTCTGCAGTTATAGGAAAATTCTCATCCTTTTCATCCAGATTAACTGAAGACAGGTTAGACGAACCGCCACCAGGAGAACTAGATAATTGTAATTGCGTATTTGACGTATTTTCATTCCTCAAATCCTGTATTCGAGGGCTTATATCTCCCCTAATCTCTAGCTGGACCCTGAAAGAAGGAAAATTCGTGTCATTGTTTTTTGATATGTTAAATGAAGGAAATGTCAGCTCCAAGCCTGTTTTTGATAGTATCAGGAGCCCTGCTATTAAAAATAGGAAAAACAACAAGTGTATCCTGCAATTCTTTTCTTTTACCAGGTTTTATTCTTTTTTGGAGGCGCTTCCAGAGTTTTTTGAAAATCGCTACCTTGAGTATTATCAAGATTAAAAACATTCCTGTACTCTTTTAGACTGTACTCTTTTAGACTGTACTCTTTTAAATTTTCCTTTTGAATTTTCCTTTTGAATTCTGCCTCTCATTTCCACCGGATTTACCTTTTTATCATTCGCTGCAGAAGATCGAATTTTTCCGCCTTCAAACATAAAATCAGGGTCAAGTTCTCCAGGGCCAACCGATATATCAGTTTGCGAAGGATAAAGGGACAGAGCAAGGCTGAATATCTGAAAAAGGACGGGTTTTAGCTTAAAAATCAAACCGGTAAGCAGAAATCCTCAAATTCAGAAGCCGAATCCTCAAATTCAGAAGCTGAATCCTCAAATTCAGAAGCCGAATTTTGCAATTTCACCCACTCTCCAGGGAAAAATCTGGGTGATTCCCTGTTGCTCCTCAGGCAAATCCTTTGAAGCTTGAGGAGATAGGGTTGCATCCACGCTTACGGTATAAAAATAAATAGGGACTCTTTTTGCAAGGTTCTGTATTTCCCGGAATGTGTAAATTCTGTCAAGGAGGCTGTAGATCTCAGCCTCAATTTCCCCGGCTTTTTCGGAATTATCCGGAATTTCGGAAAGGTCTTTTAATTTATCTGTTTTGGTCAGCACAAGAGCATAGAACTTATCAGGCCCAAGCTGATCCATGAGCCGGAAATAGTGCCCGAAAAGGGTTGTCAATTCTTTTCTTCCTTCTCCGTGATAATCCAGGATATAATCGCCATCTACCAGAAAAATAACCTTTCCAGCAGTCTTCATTTTTTTGTAGATACAGGCCAAAATAAGGTTATGAAACTGATCCCCAGCTTCCTTTGCATATTTGTTTTTCAGAAGCTCAAGAAAACTTAGAGTCCCTATTTGCCTGTGAAGAGCTTCCACACTGAACCCAGGCAGCTTTTCATTTCCAGATAGTTTTTCATTCCCAGATAACTTTTTATTTCCAGATAGTTTTTCGTTTCCGGATAGTTTTTCATTCCCAGATAACTTTTCAGTCAGGCTGCGGAGCGCTCGATAGTACTTTTTCGGTTCCAGGTCTTCGGTATATTCTCCACCATAGTCAATAAAAGTAAACTCTACTGGAAGTAAGCCATTCTTTTTTCCTCTAAGTTCATAAATTGCTAGGTCTGTACGGTTGGTACTTTTTGGAGTTATTCCTCCCTCAAGTTCAGCAAGCATGGATTCAATCCTTAGTTTTTTTTCGCTTTTCTTAGAGAGCTGCCAGACTTTTTCCTCTTCTCTATCGGAAGACAAAATAATTTCCCTGTGGGTTCCTTCATAAAAGTCCACAAAATGGCTGTATAAGGCAAGCAGTAGAAGGGTCTTGCCTGAATGTGAGGGTCCGTAAACAAAGATCTCAGAAGCCTGAATGCCCCGAATGAAAGTTGTTGACATCAGCAGGAAAAAAACCGCCAGAAAAGCTATCCCGAGATTATTAAGTTCTTCGGAACTAATTTCGAAGGCCTGCCGTATTCCTTCGATTGAAAACGGGTATACGAATTCGAGAAGCCTTATAAGAAGGTAACAGCTGAGAACAAGAAAGAAAAATCGAGACCCTGACCTGGCATATCTGGCAAGGGAACTGAACTGGTTTCTGGAAAGGACCTGAAAATCGAGTAGGCTCCCTGCAAAAAATCCCAAAACAAGGCCGTTTGTGTTTAAAAAATCATGCTGCGAAAGAAGGTGGAGTACAGGCAAAAAGCCTGCAAACAAAAAAAGGCTTCCTCTCCTTGACTGCTCGTGCAGAGCCAGCCCGAAAGCATTTGCAATCAGGAAAGCCGGGATGAAACTCAGCCAGAAAACTCCAGGCCCTGAAATGCTCGGAACTTCAATCCGTCCTCCGTAAGTTATGAGAAGAAAGGATAAAAGCAGGATAAAACCGGCTGCAGGCAGTTCAGAGAGCAATCTCCAGTTTCCTTGAATCCTCATGCTGTAATGCCTCTTTTATGCTTTTTTCCTCGTATAGCCTGTTGATCCTTTCTCCTACATTTCCACCTCTCTTTTCCAGGTTTGCCAGTTCTCCGGCCTCTCTGAGGTCCAGAAGTGCTTTTCGAGTAATGTATTTCCCTTCCTGGAGTTTCAGAACGTGGTGAAGTACGTTATCCTTATTGTTTTCATATACTTCCCAGAAGCCGCCTCCAGCGGTCAGAGGAGATATATTGTCCAGAAAACCGGACGCAGAGAAGAAGGTAAGGGCAATATCCCAAGACCCTGTATAGTTGTGGGTTGCAAGTTTTGCATCATTGATGTTCTTTAAGGCAAGGGTCCCGTTTATTTCATCTTTGATTGCATCAGCTATGCGTTCGCTTGTAAGCTGGCTTGAGATGTAGGATGACCTTGAGGAAACAACAAGAGCGGCTTTTCCGAAGTTCCAGCGTTCAGTCGCGCTGATAGGGATCATCAGGTTGTGAACCCCGAGCTTGTAGCTTTCAACAAGGTTCTTGTATGTGACCAGAATTTCCTCAATGAGTTTATCAAGTTCATGTTTTCCACTGTCATCCCAGTCAAGGTCAGTCATGTCAGAACTTGCATCGATAAGGGAGAGAATCTTCGGGTTTATATTCCCAAACTTGGTCATATAGAGGCTGATTGAGGTTTTTCCCCCAAGCCCGTGGAGGTTATTCATCCTGGTAACCTCCTCGTAAAATTGTCCGTAATACCTGTTCAGGTCTCTCCGGTTTGCAAGGGTTTCTTCGGTCAGTGTTTCGACTTTTTCAATCAGGGCTGAAAGGGCATGTTTTTCCTGAAGGCTTTTTTCAAGCTCAAGTACTTCCGTTTCAACCCGACCAAATTTTCCGGAATAGTCTTCCTTTTGCAGGGTCTTTTCGGTCAGGATTTCCCTAAAAACGCTTCTCATTTTGGGCCGGTCTCTGGACTTAAAACCCTGTTCGATTTCCTCAAGCTCTAAATCCTGAAGATCCAGCCCGAAAAACAGGGATTTGAGCACTTTATCCTTAAGTTCCTCAGACTTTCTGTCCAGGCTTTCGCTCAAAAAGCTCTCAGGAACCGAGAGTTCGAAGGGGCTGTTTATCTGGAGATACTCCCTTCCCGTACTCTTGATATATTCTTCTTTGTTTCGTTTCTTTGCTTCATAGTTCCTGAGGGACTTGGTCTTGTTTCCCTTTATTGCGACAAGGACTTTTTCCTTTATTCCGGCATTTTCGAGCCGGTTGATTTTGTAGTCATAAAAAGAGTAGAGTGCAATTGCTTCAAGGAGACTTCCTAGCTCGTTTAAATTCAGATCAAGGTCCCTGGAAAGCGTTTCAAGCTCTCTCTGAAAACCAGGAACCCCGGCCATGAGAAGCCAGCTGTCCTTATCTCCACTTTTTATATTTCCTTCCTTGAGATTGCCAAGAAACGCGTCAATTTTTGTTTTCAGGTCATATTCGTGTTCCTGAAGCACCTTCAATTTCTCTTTCTGGCTGAAATATTCCTCAAGCTCCAGGTCGTTGTCGTTTAAGGCTTTGTCAACGGCTTTTTCAACCTGAATGTGAAGTTCGTTAAGTAAATCCCGCTCACCCTTCTTCCTCTGAAGTTCGGCTTCTACTTCCAGTGTCTCTTCTTTTAAGCTTTTAGCTTTTACATTCAACCTGTCCATAAAGGAAACAAGGTCCTGTTTTCCTTTCAGGACATTTATAAGCACGGATCCGACAGTTTCTTCTTCAATCCCTGCAGTCCGTTTAAATAGCCTTGCAGTTTCTTCTATGCCTGAGAGAGCTTCGGGAATCAATCTAAAGAGCACTTTGTCATTTTCATCTTTTAGCTCATCTTCCTTTACACTGAGATTAAAGGTTTTCACCTTCGAAAGGAAGCTCAGCATATCTTCGTAGTTATTTATTTTTTCGAGACTGGTTTCAGCCGAAATGTTATTCTGGATAAAGAATTCAATCGCATCCGGGCTCTGGTAGTTGAGAAGTTTTTCAATCTCGTTCTTCCAGACCTTTTCAACGTTTCCATACTCCTTTTTGATATATTCGGAGTCAGCCCGCGTGGGAGGGACTTCCCTAAACAGGTTCTGGCTGTCAAGCAGGGTTTTTACGCTCCTGTTAATCTCTTTTCGTGTTGCAGTAATCGCTTCAAGTTCCAGGATAACTTCTTCATACTGTTTTTTCAGGGCCTTTAGCTCGTCCACAGGGTACTCGATTACGTGGGCATCTGCAAAAACAAACGAGGAGTAAAGGTGTTTTGAGTCGCTCAGGTTGATGTCTCCTTTTTTAATGTGGAAGAAATTTGTCAGTATGTGAGGAAACATGGAATCGAATTCATGCACTTCTACCTTTGCCTCTTCCCCTTTTTTATATCCTGTAGGCCCAAGTGAGGTCAGGATTATGTGATTGAAAAGCCTCTCGTTCAGGTTCAGGTATTCAAGTTCGGTAAGGGCGATTGCAGCATTTAATTGTTCTTTTTCGCCTTCTTTTGTTGTAGGAATTACCGCAAAGAGCCAGATCTGGCTGCTCTCTCCTTTAAGTGCTCGTATATACCTGGCAAGGTCAATAAACATCCCTGACCCAGTACCTCCCCCAAGCCCTACAATAAGGGCTGTGGTTCCTGTACTGGGAAATGTAGGAAAACCACTTGCCTGCCCCTGACTCAGTACCTTGTAGAAAATAGCCTTTGAAATGGCCCTTCTCCGGTGTACGCCTCCGCCAAAGTCATCAATTAAAAAAGGGTCAATAGATCTCAGTTCCTCAAAACTGAGCCCAAAGTCTCCTGAATCGTTCATCCACCAGGTTTTGACAAGAGGCTCAGACTTCCGGTCCTTTATCTTTTCTGCAACTTCCTGGCTTGTCAGGTCTGAAACCTGGGTTATATTTGCCAGGGAAGGCAGGTAATAGTATTTGTATTCAATATTTCCCCCTGCTCCCATTTCCTGTATTCTGGACTTAACCCTGCTTCTGTACCATTCGTCATCAGCCCTTTCGTTGGCATCCGTATCCATTGTATAAATCCTCAACCTTTTTCCGGGCACAAGGTAGCTGTCGAGTATCCAGTCATGCCTGCAGACCTCTTCACACAGACGTTTTCCACAACCTCCAAGCCCCAAAATTGTCAGGTCCATAGGAAGCTGCAGTGAAATATTGCCCCCTCTGTTCATTCTTCATCCTCCGAATTTTTAAGTCTTAATCCGATTACAAATCCAAGCAGTGCAGTTGCTAAGAACCCAAGGGCGTACTTTCATTTCATGTTCGATGCGTCTGCTTTTTCCTGGAGCAGATAGTCTGCAAGTTCGTTCGACTCATTATGCAGGCCAAGGTCAAAGAAGGCCTGTAGCTTCATACCCAGGACCGGGTCGGAAAATCCGTTCAATTTTTCCTTAAACTGTTGACTTTCTTCTTCGGTAGCAAGACTCTCGGTTTTCTTTTCAATCAAATAATCTGCAAGCTTATTTGCCTCGGTGACAAGCCCGCGGTCAAACATATCCTGCAGGTACATGCTTAAAAACGGGTCTTCGATTTGTGCAGCCTTCTTTTCGAAAGAATCAACGTCAGTAACTGCAATCGTGAATGTGCTCGTATCGCTTCCCTGAATGGCATTTCCTTTTTCATCGGTAGGCTTGATCCGATAATAGGCATATCCTGTCCTTTTAGAGTCATATTTCACCAGTGTAAGTTTCTCATACTGCTGGACCTCAGTGACACCAGGAACCTGTCCGTTTAGCTGGACAACGATTTTTTTTATATCATCTTTGACTGGAAGCTCAAAGTGGCTCTCATTACTTTGAAGATTCAACTCTGTAAAATTATAGATTGGCTTGTCGTCATATTTTTCCAGATCCGTATCAAAATACAGATAATCCGCAGCACTGGGAATGCCGCTTATTGTCAAAACGCAACTTATCTCCTGCTTTTCCTTAACCTCAGCCGGATGGTCTCCTTCTACGTTGACTTCAACTGCTGATGCAGGCACTGTAAGCCATGAGAAAAAGAAATATAGTAAACATAGCGTAAGCGTGCAGGCCTTGTGGCCTTTTCTCATACCTTATCCCCCCTGTAAAAAATGAGAATAATACGTTCTAATAACCCCACGTAATCTCTGCATATGTCAATAAATACTTATTTTTTGAATATTTTTGCAATGAGAGGTTTATAAAATTTTCATCTTGTAAATAAATCTGCATAGTCGTCTAATTAATTAAAAACCTGATTTCTATCCCAGTTCCAAATACCAACCGGGTTTTCTATTGTAAAAAACATTTATTGAAAACCCTTAGTTCCCCAAAAAGTTCTACCAAAAGTTCTCCGAAAAAATGAGTTTTAGGATGAGTGGTCTGAACTCAGTGAAATGAATTTTGGAGTGAGTGACCTGAAATGAGTGAAATGAGTTTTAGAATAGATGTATTGAAATAAGTAAACCGATATCTTACCCACCAGTCCCGTATGTCTAAAAATTGAAGAAGTAACCCCGTTTTGTAGACCTCCTGATTCACAATAAAGAATATAAAAAAGATTAGCTCCTTGGTCTCTGGCCCTGAGAACGGTTCGCTTACTCATTCAAACTCCTTGTAACCGAACCGTTTTCAGGATGTAACCCTCTTTAGTTTTCTGGGGAACAATTTGCTTATACTTTATACCTTTTCCATACCTTTTCGTATTTTTCGTGTTACTCAACATTCTTTGTTTTCGGTCTTCACACTCAGGCATTTCGGAGAGGCTGCAGATCCTGCAATTCTATTAAAACCTGCAAACACTTCTTAATACTGTTAAGTTACGCACTCTAATCCATAACATTGCTGCACATAGATGACGCTTGAAATCGGTAATATTTTCAACCCAGGAAAGAGAAGACTTTCTCTCACGTTTAAGGCTATTAAGATCTGCTTGAAAACTCTCTAATTTACTATTCAACTTTAGGTACTCTGGGGACTCATCAGAACTAACTAATTCTGTGAGGATATTTTTTATGGCGGAACTGCTGTTACCTTCGACAAGAAAAGAGCGTGGCTCTCGTTTTATGAGAACTTCTCTCAATGAAATATCTTCCCATTTTGCAGCCGACAAGTTTTTTGATGCTTCTTTTAGCAGATTATTCCTCTGACTCTGAAAATCACTGGAACTAGAAGTGTACTTTAACGTAGTCTCAGGTAGAAACTTGAACCAATATACTTTTTGGTCTGAATCTGTCTTCAGCAATTCAGGATGTACACTGAAATGGTCATTTCCGCTGTAACCAAGGAAGATGAAATCTCGTTCTTGCAAACAAGTAGACAACACTTTTGCTGTGCTTTCACCAAGTCCAAGTCCAACTCTATTAAGAGTAAAACGGATCGATTTATATTTCGACAACCCTGCTTTATTCGGCTCGATAGAACCATGAAGCTTAAATAAATGTGAACTAAAGTCTGTCGGCTGTTTCTTAAGGAATTCTCGATAATGTTTCTCATAAAATATTGGCTGACATGCAATTCCTATGTTTTCGCAAGCTTTCTCAATCAATGTGTCAACGTTTGTCGTAAATACACAATGCCCCTTGAGCAAAGCCAAAGCCAAAAAGTAGTGATTATAGTTAGGTATTCCAGAATCTAATGAGTTATAAAATTTGAGAGAGTTATTGCCGTGTACCTGCTGAATCACCTGAAGCAATACTTCAGGCCTCAATCTCTCGGTTATTAAATCAATATCTTTATTCTTTGTATGAGTCCAAGTGTCTGGACCAATACTGCAGAGGAATTGCTTACTGAAATCTTTAAAATTTTTCAGTCCAGACTCAATAGATACTCCTGCACCAACAAAAAATGCTAATTTCTTCTTCGGTGCGGTTATTGCCTCATAAAGTAAATTATTCGGATCGTTCTCAGAACTCATATCTCATTCCTTCTATCGTACGAAGAGTCACTTAATTTGTCGGCAACTGACATAACCTATTATGCACGTTGGGTCTTAAATTTCAAATATTCCAAACGGAAACAAGCAATGTTAATGTTTATTGATAATCTGCCTAAAATTAATTTTAAATGATGATATAGTTGACTAATTTTCTCAGTTGCAACACAAATCGTTTTTTGAGACAACAGCTTTAATGTTATTTTTCCACTCGAGTACTTAATTATTAAAAGAGGTGAATCTACTTTTCTGTTGAAATTAAAACATAAACTTATTTATTCTTTAAAAACTACGATCAAATATATAAAAGAAAGACAGATCAAAAGGAAAAACTTCCGATGACAAAAAAGGAATCTAAAATTGTGGTAGCTGGAGACGTAACTGTTGATTGGTTTATGTATCCTGTCAAAGCCCGTGATGAAGGTGAGAACTGGCGTTTACATGACGCATCCCATGCAGATGTACTCCCTGGCGGAGCAGCGTTACTGACCAGTTTTATTAAACAGTCAATTGAAGAAGAGGAAATATTAGCCACCGTGACGGGGTCAGAGTTACCAGAAAAAAAGTTACGTAATTTTTCACCGGAAGAAATAATCCACTCCAATGCTATGCTGGATAACTTCAAAACTTCAGGTGATAAAAAGACTGAAATTTTACGTATAAAAGAGTTCTCAGGATATATTGGTCCTTCAGAGAACAAACCACCCCCATGGATGTTGTCACTGGTATCAAAGAAAGTCAATGCCGAAATCATTGTACTTGACGATGCAGGAAACGGATTTCGTAAGATGGAAAATTTGTGGCCTAAGGACTTAGAATCTGTCGAGGACTCGATTGTGATATATAAGATGAGTCTTCCTCTTCTTGATGGCAGTCTTTGGAAGAAAGTTAACGAAATGCATCCAAAAAATCTGATTGTAATTATAAATGCAAGTGATCTTCGAAGAACAGCAGGAATCCATATAAGCAAATCCCTATCCTGGGATCGTACTGCGAAAGACTTAGTATATGAGCTAAACAGATCAGATCCACTTAAGTCATTGCATCAATGTCCTTATTTAGTAGTATTATTTGGTACTGATGGAGCTGTTCTTTACCGTAGAGTAAAGGAAAGAGAAGATGAAGCTTTCGTTATTTTTGATCCATGTTTACTTGAAGACTCTTTTGCATCAAATATTAATGGCAATATGATAGGTCTGACGTCGATTTTTACTGCAACACTTGTTAAACAACTCGCAAAAGAAGGTTTCTATGGACTTATAACTGGAATCCAGAAAGGACTTGCTAATTCACGTTCACTCCTTGAGATCGGGTACAAAAAGAATAATGGATCTGAAAGCCATGATGCTCTTGAATACCCGAAGCTAAAAGAGATTTCGGAAGGAAGTGTTAAACATACTTATTCCTGTAGTTCTATAGAACTGCCTACTAATCTTAAAAATCCAGATCCCAATTTCTGGCGAATTCTTGATCATAACACCCATAATATCCGACAACTTGTTGCACGGGAGATTGTCCTAAAAGGAAAAGCAAACGGATTGGAAAATGTACCTATTTGTAAATTTGGTGATATTAAAACTATTGATCGTGCTGAGATTGAAAGTTATAGTTCAATCAAGGAACTGATAATTGAATTTCTTAAGAATCAAAAACCAAAAAATCCTCTTTGTTTTGCTGTATTTGGACCCCCTGGCTCTGGCAAATCCTTTGGTGTCAAGCAAATAGCCAAATGTATCGATACAAATAGGGACCTACTCGAAAGCATATCTTTCAATGTTTCCCAGTTTGGTGACTATCAAGATATGGTTAACGCATTTCATAAAATACGGGACCTCGCTCTTTCAGGCAAGGTGCCATTTGTATTTTTCGATGAATTCGATTCGGATTGTAATGGTCAGCCGTTAGGATGGCTGAAATACTTCCTGGCGCCTATGCAGGATGGCGAGTTCAAAGAAGGCGATTCGATACATCCTATTGGAAATGCCATCTTTGTGTTTGCTGGTGGAACAAGATATACATTCGAGGATTTCGTTCAAAACTCCCATGGCAATGGCTCAACCCCCATTGTTGTTTCATCTGAAGACAATAAGACTGATCAAAACTCTGTACAGGAAACCGAAGATAAGGATAAAGAGTTTCGAAATGCAAAAGGGCCTGATTTTGTTAGTAGACTCCGAGGCTTTATCAATGTTATGGGACCCAACCGCCAGCCCTCAAAGGAAGATGATGATGACGCATTCATTATCCGAAGAGCACAATTATTGAGAGTAATGCTTGAAAATGACCAGAGAGCCACCAGTCTTTTTAACTCCAAAAGAGAACTAAGTATTGACGATGGCGTCCTACGGGCATTGCTAAACGTGACCAGGTATAAGCACGGTGCTCGTTCTATGACCGCTGTTATCGAAATGAGCCGTCTGGCAGGTAAAAAACGTTTTGATCTTTCAGCTCTTCCAGTTAAGAAACAGCTTGATATGCATGTGGATGCAGATGAATTCTTTTTTTTGACAGAAAAAGAACGGTATCAGTCGATGCTCCTGCTGCGAGATCTTCCTGACCCCAAAGAGACTTCCTTTCTCAAAAAGGAAAATTCAATTGTAGAGTCCGTGGCCGCAGCTATGGATACATCTATGTGTGAAAATAAGGTGAGTCCTCGGAAAGGCAAGATAACAAAATTAGATAAAGACGCTTCTTTTGAGGAACTTAAAGATGCTGCTGAGGATATTCCCAACAAACTTTGGGCTATCAATAATGGCATCAGAAAGATCACAGGCAAAACACCACATATACCAGATATCACTGGTGATGAAATTGAGACATTTGCCAGGCTTGAATATGGACGACTGTGCCGCAATAAAAGACTTCGACAATTATCAGACAGTAGTGAGGGTAAAACCTTCAATAATTCTATGTTACAATCTAAGAATTATGATCAACTTGAAGAAAAAGAAAAAGATAGGTTTCGGGAATTGGTCTACACAATTCCTCCAATACTCAAAAAGGCTGGATATGAAATCTACCGCATGAAAAATGTTGAGGAAATTAGCGATCCAGAAATTATTAATCGTCTTGCCAGGGATCTTCATGAAAAATATGTTCAAGAGAGACAGCTTAAAGGAGAAAACCGTGAAACGAACCCGTCCTTAGTTAAATTTGAAGATCTGCCAGAAGATATCAAGGAGGCTAATTTTGACAATATAAAAAAGATTCCTGAAAAACTCAGTTGGATTCACTACAGTACTCGACGCATTCAACAGGATGAAGAGCAAAGAGAATTAACTCTAACAGAAAAAGAGATTGAAACAATGGCAAAAAGAGAACATGACCGCTGGGTCTGGCAAAAGATCATGCAGGGATGGACCTATAAAGAAGGCAAAAAGGACTTTGTTAATAAAACTAGCCCATTTATTGTTCCGTGGAACAAGCTTCCACCTGATACTCGAATTAATGACTTTAATGCCGTTCGCCTTATTCCAAAACTGCTCAAAGAGGCTGGATACAAAGCCTACAAGTCTGATTCCGAGAAAAGCGATTGAAACATGTTTATCTCCTGAGCCATAATACGAGAATACAAAAGTACAACGAAATATAAATACAATACAAAAGTACAATAATACATGGGAAAAAGTCATACAGAGATAAAAGGGCTAAAAATCCGGAAAATGAGGCGCGATGAAGCCGAATTTGCTATCCAAATGGCAACCGGCGAAGGATGGAACCCTGGCATCCATGACGGGGAAATTTTTTATGAAACTGACCCTGAAGGTTTTTTTATTGCAGAAGTTGAAGGAGATCCCATAGGCTGTGCCTCTGCTGTCGCATATGACGATTTCTTTAGTTTTTTTGGTCTCTATGTGGTTAAACCCGAATTCAGGGAAAAAGGAATTGGGACGAAATTAACTGAAAAATCCCTGGAACATCTGGAAAACAGGAATATAGGACTTGATGGAGTATTGGAAAACGAAAAGAAGTACCAGGAGTTTATGAAGTTCAAGTCCTTTTACAGCAACCTGCGTTTTGAAGGAATTGGAGGAGGAAAAGTTCTGGATGGGCTTGTGAAAATCTCAGACGTCTCATTTAAAAGCCTGCTTGAGTACGACAGGGAAATGTTTCCGGCTCCAAGGTCTACTTTTCTGGAAAAATGGATTAAACAACCTGATTCTTACGCCTTTGCAGCCGTTGAATCAGGAAAGCTGAAAGGATACGGCGTTATAAGGAAGTGCCAGAGCGGATACAAAATAGGCCCTCTTTTTGCCGATGACACGATAACGGCAGAAGAAATATTTCTGGCTCTCAAGGCCTCTGTTCCGGAAGAAGTCATATATCTTGATGTTCCGGAACCAAACAAAAAAGCAATGGAAATTGCAAATAAATATGGAATGACTGTAATGTTCAAAACTATCCGGATGTACAGCCGGGAAGAGCCTGATATAAACCTTGAAAAGGTTTACGGGGTCACAACTTTCGAGCTTGGGTGAAGGCAAAAAAACCAAATTAGAAATCAAAGTTACGCTGGCGCAAAATTCCGTTAAGGAAGACGATAACCCTAAGCAATTTAGTTTGAGCGGAAGTTAACAACCGAAAAATGGAACTGATAAATCATATTATCATCAACGGTTACCGGGGAAGTTTTCCATCCCCGCAGCAAGCTAGCGGGGTATTCGACTTAATAAGATGCATATAACAAAGAACTTATTTCAACAAGTTAATTGAAAGAAGTCAGTAAAACTAATTTATTTAGATGATCCTATCTTAAAACTCCTTTAAGAGCTTATTTCAAAATTCCCTTTTCAGAATTATTAGTAAACATCACAATTGATTTTCAATATTGCCGATAAGTTTTAGTGGAGTAATTTATTTAATTATTTATGAATTTCTCAGCAATATCTAGTATCCAGAATTTAAATCTGTATTCGACAATATCTCAAATAATTGTTAAATTGGGTGGATGGATTGCAATAACTGTGCTTGTTATTAAATACAGTGGAGACAGAATTGCTAATAAATTAGAAATAAAATGGAAAGCGGAAGAAAAGGAAAAGTTAGAAAAAATGGTTATTGAATTAACAGCAAAAGAAAATATAAAGTTAGAAAAGCTAAGTTCTGAAATTAGTCGTGAACACTCAATATTCAAATCGATACTCGAATCTTATTCTTCAGTCTACCAAGTTTCTCAAGAAAGAAGAATCATTGCTATGAGAAATTATGGTAAAATATGTTAAAACAAAGAAATTTAATTGCATACGTAGAAACCATATATGTTTTTCCTTTTCCTGAATCCGGTCCTCAACAGCTACATGAAAACCATAAATTAGAACCTGTAAATCGTGATAATCTTAAACCAATTTTTAATAGTGTGCTAGAATGTAGACAATTTCTTGGGGAATATCTATGGAGCTTGTATAATTCAGCATACATATTTACTTTCCGTATTATACGCAGCTTTAATGAAGGTCTCAAAAACAGAAAGATGGTAAACTGGCATAATGATGAGTATTTAATGGAAATGTTAAGTAAAGTTTTTACTTCTCGAGAAGTAATTCCTAATTCTGTTATTGAAACCAGATAATTATTAGAACAAAAAATACTAGCTGAGATGCTAAAAGTTACTTCTGGTGACTTAATAGCAGAAAGAAACTTGTCAAAAGCGAAAGAAATTCAAGAAGCTATAAGTAGTAAATAAAGAAAACACATGACATTAAATGTGTAATATTAAATCAAGTTAATGAAAACTCCCTATAGGGATACAAATCTCTGCAGTCATTTTGAAAATAAGTTCCGATTTCATGAAATTCAAGCTCAAACCTCACATCCAATAAACAATTAATACAACCTTTACAATTATTCTCTTCATGTCCCCCAAAGCCGGATGGCAATTCTGGATAGACCGCGGAGGCACGTTTACTGATATCGTAGCCCGCAGCCCTGATGGAAAACTGATTACTCACAAGCTTCTTTCCGACGATCCGTGTCACTATAAAGATGCAGCTATGCACGGCATCCGGCAGATTCTCGGGCTGCCCGGAAACGCACCTCTACCTGCTGAAATCATAGAATCCGTGAAAATGGGAACAACAGTCGGCACAAATGCTCTTCTAGAGCGGAAAGGGGAACGAACTGTACTTGTTATAAATAGAGGGTTCGGGGATGCTTTAAGAATCGGATACCAGAACCGCCCGGATATTTTTGCTCAGAAGATCGAACTTCCGGAACAGCTTTATGAAAAGGTTATCGAGGTTTCCGGAAGGGTCGGAGCCGATGGAAAAGAGCTTGTGCCTCTTGACCTTGAAAACGCAAAAAAAGCACTTGAAGCAGCTTTCAAAGCCGGGATTCGCTCGGCTGCAATCGTACTTATGCATGCGTACAGGTATCCTGAGCATGAACTCAAACTTGGCAGACTTGCCAGAAAAATCGGTTTTACGCAGGTGTCTCTTTCCCATCAGGCAAGCCCGTTAATTAAACTCGTAAGCAGGGGGGAAACAACCGTAGTGGATGCATATCTCTCTCCTGTGCTCCGCAGGTACGTTAATATGGTACAGGAATCCCTCGAGGAAGAAAGGAAAGGGAAAGAAAGCGGGGATGAAATCGAAAAAGAAAACGGAGATAGGACAAAAAAAGATAGCGACGATGGGTCAGAAAGAAAAATTGGAGATGGGACAGAAAAAGATAGCAGAGAATATAGCGGGGACGGAAAAGAGAACGAAGCTAAAAGAAGTCCCAGGCTTATGTTCATGCAGTCCAGCGGAGGACTTACGGACGCGGAAACTTTTCAGGGCAAGGACTGTATTCTGTCAGGTCCTGCCGGTGGGATCGTTGGAGCAGTTGCAACTTCGGAAATGGCAGGGGCAAGAAAAATAATCACTTTCGATATGGGAGGCACATCTACTGATGTAGCCCAGTACAGCGGGGAATATGAGCGAAGCCTTGAAACCGAGATTGCAGGAGTACGCCTGCGTTCGCCTATGATGCGTATCCATACGGTTGCAGCAGGCGGAGGTTCCATACTTCATTATGAGGGAGGCAGGTTCAGAGTAGGTCCGGATTCGGCTGGTTCGGACCCTGGGCCGGCATGTTACCGAAAAGGAGGACCTCTTACGGTTACTGACTGCAATGTCATGCTTGGAAAACTACAGCCTGGGTTTTTCCCCAGAATCTTTGGGCCCAATGCTGACCAGCCCCTTGACTCCGAACTTGTACGCAGGAAATTCGAAGAGCTTGCAGAGAAGGTTTCAGACAAAGATAAAACCGAAGGCAAAACCGAAGGCAATATCTGGACACCTGAGCAGGTAGCCGAAGGCTTCCTTTCGGTTGCGGTCGAGAATATGGCAAATGCTATCAAGAAAATCTCTGTCCAGAGAGGATACAACATAAAAGAATATACCCTCTGCTGCTTCGGAGGAGCTGCTGCTCAGCACGCCTGCAGGGTTGCAGACAGCCTTGGGATCAAAAGCATTTTCATTCATCCGTTTGCAGGTGTGCTTTCGGCATATGGCATGGGACTTGCAGATCAGAGGCTTATTAAAGAGCGCTATATAGGCAGCGAGCTCTCGGACATGCTGGTAGAGAGTTTGAAAACAGTGTTTTCCGGGCTTGAGCATGAAGGTCGCCTGCTCATGCTCGAACAGGGCGTGCAGGAAGCCAAAATTACTGCACTTTATAAGGTACATATACGTTATGCAGGTTCGGATACGCAGCTTGTTATTGATTTTGCGGATACGGCTAGTCTCCGGAAGGGTTTTGAGGAAGCCCACAGGAAGCGCTTCGGGTTTGTAATGGAAGGCAAAGCCATGGTTGTTGAAGCAGTTTCCGTAGAGACCATCGGAATCAATGAGAGGGTTCTGGACCCTGTGCTGGAAAAGGAAGAGAATCCTGTTTTCTCTCCTGTCGTTGCAGTGCGAATGTACAGTAATGGCAAGTTTCATGATACCCCTGTTTTTCAGAGGGATGAGCTCAAGCCCGGAACCCATGTAAGCGGCCCGGCGGTGCTCATAGAAAAAAACACAACCATTGTGCTCGAACCCGGCTGGGAAGGCACGATTACTGAACGCAACCACCTTTTCCTTAAAAGGAAAATTCCGCTCTCGGTCCGTGCAGCTATAGGAACTAATGTTGATCCTGTAATGCTCGAGATTTTCAATAACAGATTCATGTCAGTTGCCGAACAGATGGGTTTTACTCTGCAGAACACAGCTCATTCGGTAAACATAAAGGAGAGACTGGATTTTTCTTGTGCACTTTTTGACAGTCAGGGGAACCTGGTAGCAAATGCTCCCCATATCCCTGTGCATCTGGGTTCAATGGGAGAATGCGTAAAAGCACTTATCCGGACGCAGTTGCAGGAGATGCATGCCGGAGATGTATATTTGATCAATTCCCCTTACCACGGAGGAACCCATCTCCCTGATATCACGGTTGTTACTCCAATGTTTGGAAACTCCGGGGAAATTTTATTCTATCTGGCTTCAAGAGGTCATCATGCCGATGTTGGAGGGATCAGCCCAGGGTCTATGCCTCCGAACAGCAGGACAATTGCTGAAGAAGGGGTATTGAGCAAGGGCATGAAAATCGTAGAACAGGGCCATTTCTGTGAAGAAAGGCTAAAGGCATGGCTGGACTCGGGAAAATACCCTGCAAGAAACCCTGACCAGAACCTTGCGGACATCCGAGCACAGGTCGCAGCAAATGAAAAAGGCTTATCCGAACTGCACAGGATGGTTGAAGAATTTTCCCTTGAAACGGTTGAAGCTTACATGGGACATGTGCAGGACAATGCCGAGGAAGAGGTCAGAAGGGTTATTGACAGGCTTAAAGACGGGGAATTTACTTATGCACTCGATGATGGGAACGTAATTAAAGTGAAGGTTACGATTGACCGTAAAAACCGAAGCGCCATAATTGATTTTACAGGTACTTCTCCACAACTCTCAAATAATTTCAATGCTCCTTCATCGGTTTGCATAGCTGCTGTACTTTACGCCTTCAGGACGCTTGTAAAAAGTGATATTCCCCTAAACGCAGGCTGCCTGAGACCGCTTGAAATTATTATTCCTGAGGGTTCCCTGTAAGACCAGAACCACCTGCTGCCGTTGTTGCAGGTAACGTTGAAACTTCGCAGTACATTGTTGATGCTCTTTTCGGAGCTCTTGGCACGCTTGCGGCTTCCCAGGGTACAATGAATAATTTCACTTTCGGGAATACCGATTTCCAGTATTATGAGACCATTTGCGGAGGTTCAGGAGCAGGCTCGGGTTTTTCAGGAACAGATGCCGTGCATACGCACATGACCAACTCCAGGATCACAGACCCTGAAATTCTTGAAACGAGGTTCCCGGTTTTGCTTGAGGAATTTTCCACCAGGGAAGGAAGTGGCGGAGACGGTAAATTTAGAGGGGGAAATGGGGTTGTCCGAAAGCTCAGGTTCCTGAAAGATATGAATGCTGCCATTCTTTCAAGCCACAGGAAATTCCCGCCTTTTGGGCTCAAAGGAGGAATGCCCGCAAGATGCGGAAGAAACGCAATTGTCCGCAGGGACGGCAATGTTCTTGAAATTGGAGGCCAGGCCGAAGTTGAACTGAAGGCCGGCGAGCTTTTTGTGATCGAAACGCCGGGAGGAGGAGGATATGGCAAGAAAGAAAAACTCGAAGGCTGATTATTAATAAAAACACTGATTATTAATAAAAACAAAACGATAGAATAATATGTTGTATCCTGAAATAATTTATCAGATTCAAAATCATTTGAAAGTTTAATACACGATACAACAACAGACAGCGCAAAAAGTTAAATGTTAAGTAAGTTCCAATTTCATTTTGGTATTATAAATTTCATATTGGTATTATAAATTTCATTTTGGTATTCATGCGTCTTCGGTTAAGTGAGGAATCGTGATGAATTGCGTCCATTTCTTCGACATTTGTCAAATATTTTAATAAATTATGAGCTGGAATAGGGTATCGATTTCACGTAAATAGACCAAAATTTAAGACGGCTCCTAATGCAAAATCGATAGC
>NZ_LZPK01000130.1:0-3894 GCF_001729375.1 Methanosarcina sp. A14
GGAATTAACTAAAACTGGAAGCTCCGGAAAATTCCTGAAGGATCATTATAAGGAGAAAGTTGAAAAATATGCAGGAACCTGTCTTCAGTTACGTGCCAGGGTCTTCCATTCTCCACAGGCTTGACCCCAGGACAAAAGTTGCAGCCGTGATGTTGCTCGGAATTCTGACATTTCGGATTGATAATTTTGCAGGAATAGGGGCTCTTTTCGCTTTTTTCTTTGCCCTCGCTTTACTTTCAGGACTGCCAATGAAAGTGTTTTTTAGAGCAGTAAGACCTATGATGCTGTTTATGTTTTTTATCTTTCTTACGCAGTTATTTTTTACGGATGGAAGACTCCTTGCTTCGTACTGGATTTTGCAGCCAAGTCTGGAAGGGCTGGAAAAAGGGCTCAAACTTGCTGCCCGATTTATACTACTTTTGCTTTTTGCAGCTCTCTTGACAGCCAGTACCGACCAATCAGCAATTACCTGCGGCATAGAAAGGATGTTAAGACCTTTACCGTTGCACTGGCTGGGAATCAGCTCTTTTGAGCTTGCTACGATGATGAACATCTCTATAGCGTTTCTTCCCCTTCTGTTCGAGAAGGTAGAGCGGACAAAAGCAGCTCAGGCGGCAAGAGGAATGGATTTCGTAAAAAACCCTCTACGCTCAATTCCTGCTCTTGCAATTCCCTTGCTAAGAGGTGTAATCAGGGATGCTGAAGAATTGGCTCTTGCAATGGAGAGCAGAGGCTATCAGGGAAGCCAAAGGACCTCAATATATGAGCTTTCCATGCAGAAAAGTGACTGGAAAGCCCTTTTTATCCTTGCAATTTTTATCATCTTCGTTTTGGTTCTTTAAATACGGCATAAAGAAACATTATCAGACAGAACGAAGGTTCTGACAACTTTCTTAGGTGGCGCAGTCCTTCAAAAGATATTAATATATGAACAGCTGTTCATATGTTCATGCATGAGAAATGTGAAAGAGTGGATTCAAAACAACTGGAACAACTGTTACAAAAGGTTCCGGACCCCGAAAGTATCACGCGAATGGCTGCGGTTTTTCAGGCGCTCCAGTCCTATACTCGCCTTAAGATCCTTTTCTTACTAAATCAAAAAGAGATGTGCGTCTGTGAACTTGAACAGGCGCTTAGTGTCACTCAATCCGCAGTTTCTCATGGGCTTCGTACCCTCAGGCAACTTGACCTCGTGCGGGTCAGGAGGGAGGGAAAATTTACGATTTATTATATTGCAGACGAGCACGTCCGCACGCTGATCGAAATGTGCCTCGAACATGTGGAGGAAAAAGCATGAACTTCGAATTCCTAAATGCCCTTCTGGTTCTTTTTTCAGGGGTTCTCTTGGAATCCTGGAACATTTTCGTCGAAACGGCTCCCTATCTTATTTTCGGCCTGGGTATTGCAGGTCTTCTCACTATCCTGGTGCCTGACCAGAAGATTGTGGCCTACCTTGGAGCATCGGCAGGAAAAATTCGCTCTGTTATCAATGCCGCTCTTGCAGGTCTTCCCCTACCTCTCTGCTCCTGCGGAGTGGTTCCTGCCGCGATGTCGATCCGAAAAAGGGGAGCTAACAGGGGGGCAACCCTTTCCTTCCTTATCTCTACTCCCGAGACAGGAGTAGACTCAATAGCGGTTACTTATGCTCTTCTGGATCCCTTGATGGCAGTTTTCCGCCCACTTGCTGCTTTTGTTACCGCTATCCTTACAGGGCTTGCAGATAATTTTTTGATCGGGGAATTCCCGGAAAAGAAGAATATCACAAAACAGGAAAGTCCCGAGAAAAAAGCAGGAGTTCTTGCAGTCTCAACTTTGATTGGAGCTCCTTTACAGGAAAAAACATGTAGCTCTTCTTCATGTAGTTGCCATAAGCCAGCAGATTCCTATAACGGAAAAACTGAGTCTGTAAGCACTATAAATAAGGCTATAGAAGTAAAGCTTTCAGGAGCAAAGCCTCTGAAAGTCAATAATAAATCTGAAAATGTCCGAAAACTTACCTTGGTAAGCCCAGACTTCCATAAAGATGTCCATAAAGATGTCTCTTCTTGCGGCTGTGGGGCGTGTGGGTGCGAAGAAAATGAATCGGGAAAAGATGGGAATTATAAAGAGTCCGGAAAAGAAGGAAAAAATCAGGAACCCGAAAAAGATGGAAATAATAAAGAATCGGTAAAATCTAGATTGATTAAAGGAATAAAATATGCTTATATCGAGCTGCCAGCCGAAATTTCTAAATGGATGCTTATTGGAATCTTTTTTGCAGGAATAATTTCCTATGCAGTTCCCGATAGTCTCATTCAGAATTATCTGGGAGGAGGCTTTGGATCAATGCTGGTCATGCTCTTTGTAGGAATCCCTCTTTATATCTGCGCTACAGCTTCTACTCCTCTTGCCGCAAGTCTTGTAGCCAAGGGCATGAGTCCGGGCACCGCTTTTGTTTTTCTCCTCGCAGGTCCGGCAACCAATGTAGCAACTATAACGATGGTTGCCCGTTTCCTTGGAAAACGTTCGGCAGCTCTGTATCTGGGAATGATTTCTCTTTGCGCTCTTGGGGCAGGTTTCCTGTTGGACTGGTTTTATCTAAAACTCGGGATCAGTGCGGTAGCAACCGTGGGGACTGCAAAAGAACTGCTCCCTGAGGATCTGAAGTTGGGTTTTGCGGTTTTCCTTCTCCCCTTGATGTTATATGGAATTTTCCGCAGTGAAAAAGAATGCGGCTGCTCGGAATGTCACCAAAGTAAAAGAGACTAAAAGAAGGAAAAATGAAAATAGTGAAGAGGAGAGAAAAGGTACCAGAATAATATAAATCCTTCAAAATAGAATAGTCAATATGCAGGAAAATCCCGAATCTCAAGAAAAAAAGGTAACAAAAGGACACTTTTTTGAAGCGCCAGAGGTACCTAAAGCCAAATCTGAAGAGGAACCATGTGCGAGACATGAGGGAAAAACCGGAGAGGAAGTTAGCGGTACTGCACCACTGGAAAGAGAAGAGTCGAAAAAGAGCGAATTCAAACCTGAAGGGGAACTTGAAACTGGCTATACTGAGGAATCCTGGGCAAAGCCTGAAAGAGATATGGAAGAAAAAGAAACTCTAGGAAGCCCCACATCCGAAGAGAAAATAATCCCAAAAGAAAGTGAATTCAAGGCTTCGGGAGAACTTGAAACCGGCTATACTGAAAAATCCTGGACAAAGCCTATAGACATGGAAGGGAAAGTCATTATAGAAGCTGGGGAGAAAAAAGAAGAGGAAGCCGCTAGAGAGACTGACGAGAAACTCAGAGAAGATACCGGGGAAGAAGCTAAAGAAGAAAAGCGCACTACCTATACCATGAAAAAGCGTCTGACTAAAAGCAAGAAAGAACGTATGCTCTTCGGAGTCTGCGGCGGGTTGGGCGAATACTTTGACATTGACCCGACCTTTATAAGGCTTGCTTTCGCAGCCCTTGCTCTGCAAGGAGGAATTGGTATTGTCCTGTATATTATTCTGGCAATACTTATGCCCTCGGGGGAGGGATATAAAATGATTCCCAGTTCAGGGCAGTGATTTTCAGCGATGAAATCTTCAAAGTTTCATTTTTTAAATTTTCGTTCTCTTAACTTCCATTTTTTCAGCCTCTATACATATATATAGAAATACTGTTCTATATTACGTAAATTGAAACACAAATATTGAATCTCTTATTATGGGATACACATTGTTTAACTTCACTCTTTTCTTAACTTACCTGCATTCAGAGACTCTCAATCAGCGTTGTATGAATACAAGATCCAAAGCGTAAGTATGTGCCTTTTCTGATCAGACATTAACTTATTAATTCCTAAGTTAGTTAGTTTATAAATCCTCAGAAAACAACAGCAGTAACATATAGCTGGCGCTGAAATTTTTTAATATATATT
>NZ_LZPK01000131.1:0-11692 GCF_001729375.1 Methanosarcina sp. A14
TTTTACTGCGGAAAGTGCGTTATACCAAGTACAAAAATAGTTTAAAAAAGTTAGTCCTTCTTATTCTGAGATGCAGTAGGTTTCAAAACGAAAGGTAGCTCTTTCTTTAGAATTCAGTATAATAGCAGAGTAGCCTTTTAAGAAATTCCAGCTTATTCTTATCCCAAACTGTTAAAAATCCATTTAAATAAGCTGCAAGAGACTGAAAACCAATAAACAAAATATATCTGATCATGCAGTTAAAGTTAATGGAGATTGTTTGTTTAAGAGGGTTTCTATAGTCGTCTTGCCTTCTAAATAATCTTTATTATCAATAAATACTTTGAACCATAATTCCACGCAGAGTAATTTCCAAATAAATTTTTTATGTAATCCCTTTGACCCTCTTATATTTTTTAATATCTTTTCAACATATTCCGTGTTGTATATTCCTCTTTCCACTGCTACGGGATCTAAAAGGATGTCTCGGATTTCTTGGTTGAATTTCTTAAACCATTCGTTTGTGGGTGTTGGAAAGCCTTTTTTATCTTTTCTATTATATATTTCGGTTGGGATCCATTTCTTTATAGTCTGTTTGAATATGTATTTTAATGTATAATTTTTAATTTTTAGTTCTTGTGGTATAGTAGCAGAAAATTCAACAATTCTATGATCTAACAGCGGAACACGAGATTCTACGGAATTCATCATGCTTGTTCTATCTTCGACTTGGAGTAGCCCTGGAAGATAATTTTTTATGTCACAGTAAAATGGAATATATTTGTAGTTTTTACGATCAATATTTTCTAATGTCTCGCAAAACGATTTAAAACAGTCATATTCCCCTAATTCTTTGTAAAACTTTTCCGTGAATAATTTGTTTAATTCTCGTTTTGTAATGAAACTTTCACTGATAATCTGAAAGTACCTGTTACGCGGCTCAAATGAGGTTCCATTGAGGAAAAATAGGGCAGAAAATAAGGTAAGCCCCTTTAAACCTCCAAAACGTGTTATGCTAAATAAAGATCTGCAAGGATGTTCCAGCATTTCCATTTCATATGAAAATTGTAAGTGTCTTAAATAACCTGCAAATATTTCGTCTCCTCCCTGGCCACCTAACACGACTTTTACATTTTCACTTACTAGCTTGGAAACAAAATACTGTGGAACAACACCGGGTCCCACAACTGGTTCATCTAAATACCACGTCAATTTTCGTAATAACTCTCCAAAGTCTTCTACTTCAGGATAAATCTCAAAATACTCTGCATTGACGTAACTGGCAACACATTTTGCATAATTTGTTTCATCATATTTTGAGCCTTCCGAAAAAGCACCTGTAAATGTTTTTATTGGATGATTTAATATTGATGAAGCTAAACAGCAGACTGTGCTTGAATCTAAACCTCCGCTTAGATGACAGCCAAGTGGTACATCACTTCTCAATGTAATCTTTACTGAATCACGCAATAAATACTCTAATTTATCTATGAAATACTGTTCTTCATGTTTATAATCTGGCTTTAATTCTAAATCCCAATATTTTTTTACTTCTACATGGCTGTTTTCTACTACCAGAATATAACCTGGCATCAATTTATTGATTCCCTTAAAAAATGTTTTTTCTCCAGTTACATAAGTAAGAGTCATGTAATCCATTATTGCAGGATAGTTTGGCTCTGCAGTTATATACTCACTCTGGAGAATTGCTTTTATTTCTGAAGCAAATATTATTTTTTCTTCTTTATATGCATAATATAATGGCTTTACTCCTAATCGGTCTCTTGCGAGGAATAGTTTCTTTCTGTTGCTGTCCCATATTGCAAAAGAAAACATTCCATTGAGGTATTCCACACATTTTTCACCATGTTCTTCATATAAGTGAATAATTACTTCTGTATCACTTGAGGTGTAAAATATGTGGCCATTCTCTTTTAATTCTGTTATGAGTTCTAAATAATTATAAATCTCTCCATTAAATACGATAGATATACTTTTATCCTCATTGTAAACTGGTTGTTTTCCTCTGCTAAGGTCAATTATACTAAGTCTTTTGTGACCTAAACCTATATTACCATTAAAATAATAGCCCGTATCATCTGGACCCCGGTGATGCATGACATCACACATTTTCTTTATTCTATTAGTGGAAACTTGTTCATTTTTCAGGTCAAGTATTCCGGCTATTCCACACATATAATTCACCTCTTAATCGGAACTTCATTTGTTACTTCAACCTTATATACTTTTGTATTTTTTTTCTAGTGTATGTTAATTTCTATTATTGAATAGAAGATCGGCTCGTCACAGATTCCTGTCTTGTTGCCTATAATGGTAAAAGTATCAAGTGAATAAAGATCCAGAGGGTTTTTTATTTGTGGAGCTGATCCCAAAACTCAAAATGATTTTTCTGAATCCCTGATCTACAATAAGTAATAGATTTTCTGATCACGAAAATAATTTTTAAATTTTACTAATTTGAGGATAAAATTAGTTTTGGGATGGACTCTGTAAAAATAGGTTGATTTAAGTCTGCAATTTTTAGGTTTTGCGTATTTCTCAATTGTGTCGGATTTCGGGATACAATAAACCAATGTATGGAATCAATAACAGAAAAACTGTTTGTGGTGACTATTCTATTTGAATAAATTGACTGGTAAAGGGTGGTTAGCCTTTCCTGATCACCAAGAATCAAAGGATCAGGTTTTTTGAATTGAGATGATTCTTTGTCCAGTTTTTTAATATCTATAGGATCTCATGTTCTGACTTATTGATCTTATTTTTGTTCTCTTTAAGTTCCATTAAAGAAAAGTATTATTTGCTATTTTGAGTATTCAGATATGTATATATGTGAATAAGTAAACAATAAGTCCTGTATATATGTATACAAATATTCAGTTAAGAAAATATACAGGAATATAGCCGGGAAGATGTATGAGATACGTACAAAAAAGCAGATCATAGAGCTTTCTTTATGTCTAGTATCTGAAAAGAGTGTTAGATCATTGTTATATTATATGTTATAAAGTATACTAAAATGCAGAGATACTTGTGTACTGGCAGACAAATAAATAAGTATATTTACTTACAAGTATACTGGTATATACAAATACAATATCCAGTTCTTTGTGTTTCAAGATGAATGAGGTGTATGCATGGCAAGAATAGTTACCATTAACAACGTTAAAGGAGGGGTTGCCAAGACGACTACTGCAACAAATTTAGCTGCAGGGTTGGCTCGAAGAGGCAAACGGGTTTTATTAATAGACTCTGATCCTCAAGCAAACGCATCCTCAAATTTGTATCCTGGACTTAGAGCAGAGAAAACAATCAAGGATTTGTTCCAGGGAACGCCAATCACAGAAATAATCTCACCATCTGTAGAAACCGGATTGGAAATAATTCCTTCTTGCCTGGCGTTTTCAACAATTGAACTGGAACTAGCTGCACAACTTGCAAGGGAAACAGTTCTAAAAAGATTACTAAAACCGATAGAAGGAAATTATGACATTATATTAATCGATACTCAGCCATCGGTTGGAGTGATCCCAATTAATGCTCTGTGTGCAGCTGATGAAGTTATTATTCCTGTGCATGAAGCATATGCACTGGATGCGATGAGCCAAATGGTCAATGTTATACTGCAAGTCAAACAAGCACTGAATCCGGATCTTGTGATAGGAGGAATCCTGCTAACAATGTATGATACAAGGACTACCCTGGCAAAAGAGATAAGGGAACGGCTACTGAATAAGTTCGGTGCAATTCTGTTCGAGACCACTATTCCCAGGAACATTAGATTAGCAGAATGTCCAACTCACAAAAAATCAATTTTTGAGTATGCACCTGAATCTGCAGGAGCAATAGCATACCAAAAATTAACAGAAGAAGTTATGAAGCGATGGGGGATGATTCAATGAGGACAGCTATAGGTAATACAACTATTGATGAAAACGATAACATAGGGGCTCTATTGGGGCAGCAACAAATGCAGATTGAAAAAAACACAGAAAACCGAGAAGAAATACCTGTAGCAGTAGGAAAAAAGGAAAAAGGAAAAATAGGAAAACAAGAAGGAAATACCGGTGACGAGAAACTAAAACACAATCGGTCTGCTAAATTTACCGATCTGGAAGTAGAGCAGTTGGATAAAATAATGCTTGCGATCGGAACCGATAAAGTTTCCAAGGCTCTTAGATGGTGCCTGAGTAAAGCATGGGAAGTAAATGGGGATGAAGTTGAAAGAATAGCTGAGGAAAAAAAGAAGATTGGTATACTCTAAAGTAAATAACTACTACTCACTTTTCTTTTTTAAATTAAACTTTTTACTGTTTCTATTTTTGCGTTACATTGGAAATTGGTATATATGCTGTTTCTGGACAACGACTCACTGTAAATATTTCTATACTTTTATAGAAGAAAATAACTTAACATTTCATAAAAACATAAAATTGCTAGCAATAGAGAACTTAACATCTTGTAAAAAAGAATAATGCAATAAACTCGATATATACAACAATTTTAAGGGCTCAAATTGAAGCAAATTTTTGTGATGTTGAGTCTTATATTGAGTCTTGTATTATATCTGCAATGAAGCTGAATAGGTGAAATGTTGAACTTTCAAAGTTCATGTAAACTACCCAAAGTATTTAGCTTCGGGGTTTACATATCTGTTTATAGGAATATGAATGCTGCGATCAGTATGAAAAATTTGATTTAATTGATCTAAAACCTAATTAGATCCTAACACCTGCAGGAATTCAGGCAGGAGCTTCCTTGTTCATGATATAAGCGACCATTTCAGGGTTAAGTCTATTTTCCCTTGAGACCTTTGCTTCAATATCCTCATTGGATTTACCTTCGATTTTCATTTCCCTTATTTTCTCAGTAACTGAGATAGGAATGGTGTAGTATTCGTTAATATCTTTCCTGTGTCCCCATACATCGCCTTCCATAAGCTGAATTCTCTGCATCTCAAGGAATATCTCTATGGACTTTGAGATCGTGGCTATGTAAGATTTAGGTAACTGAATTACTTCGATCTTTGGACAGGTTTCAACGAGTGCGAAGACATCCTTGTTCGATGGTCTAAAGGCCAGGTGAACGATGCGCTCATTAGGATTTAACATAAAAACTTCGTCTCTGGAACTAATTACTCGAATTCTCATATTTTCCCCCAACTATAAATTTCTTTTAATTGTACTTTGATATAAACTATATACACTGATTATAAATAATTATCTTATTGAACTAACATTATTTGGATAGTATATCGGAGAGAAGTACTATGTCAGGTACTTTAACTTTATTTAGAAGAGCCAGTAAAAGCATAAAAATCGATCCTTAAAATTTGTTTTTCGATTTTTTTTCTTTAATTCTGCTCTATTTCATACTATATTTTTTTCAAAATAAGATTAATTATTCTAAATTTGTTTTCTTTTAATTTTGAGCTCAGCTTAATAAATGTCTGAAAACACTTAATAAATTCCTTAAGAGCCTTGTTCTTTAAGTATACTTGTATATAAGCATACATTGAGATTAGTATTCATGTATGTATGTGTATGAGATTATATGTAAGAAAGTATACAAAACTATAATCAGATATATTTGCCTGCAAGCTCTCAAGTGAACTACCAACGTTTAAAGCATGTTTGCTTCCTGCTTTATATCTCAAACTATCTTAGGAACCTGAAGAATCCTTCATGGAATATATATCTGTCAGTAAACAGGTCCTACCCGCGTTTTACAGGTGCCAGAAATGTCAGATCTATGTCTTATAACCTGTATCTTATAGTAGAAGGAAGCATAGACATTATTATTTGACGTTCGATGTTTTCTTTGGTAAAAACCCATATGCTGACCATGTATACTATTGTTACAATGATTCCAGATATTACTAAGGCTCCAAGTCCTGAGACAGGTACAAGAAAATTAATGAGCCTACAGGATCCTGTTATTATAAACACTGCCAAAACTCCCGGGAATATGGAACTCACAAAAGTGGTTCTTGGGATCCCAAGTATTTTGGTAGTATACCAGGGAATAAAAATAGCGTTATTAAGAGTCAGTACAATTGCTCCTGCAACTGCAACGCCATAATATCCCCAGCCAGTAATAAATGGAAGTGTTAGTTCCAATAGAAAATTGCCTACTCCCATCCAAAATGTGACAATTCCAGGAGTTCGCACTTTGTTGTATGCGATGTTTATATCAAAGAGAAGCATTACTGGAAGGTTAATTACAAGGTGAGATAGCATTATTAATATTAATGGTGAGATTTTTACAAATTCAGGGCCTACCCAAAGTGAAAGAAGTTGTGGAGCAAAACCACAGATAAAACCAATTGGAAGAGCCAGTGCAAGGCCTGTAAGTTTTATGGCGCTTTTTGCTAAATTTATAAGTTCTTCGATTTTTCCCCGAATATAGTAAGTTAAAATCACTGGTGTAAGGATACTTATAAGCACACTTGCAATAGTGCGCAGTACTGAACTCCACATAAAAGCTATCGAGTATTCCCCGCCTGCAAGAGTGCCAAATAATTTGTTCACAACTATAAGGTCTATCTGGAGAAAGAGAAGAGAGCCGATCTGAGTGATAATTACCCATCCTCCCATCTCCATAATCTCATTAGCCTTTGATCTGTGGAAGTCTTTTATATTTATCTTAAGATGAGGATTTGTCCTGCGCGAGAAAAATACAGTAAGAGCAAAGGCAACTATGGCAGCTATCAGGTAAGCTAATCCTATGTAAGCAAGATTTGGAGAATCTAATTTGAAAAACAGTATTATCAGGCTCACCTGAACAAGGATATTTATGGCATTTATTATGTTTAGAATGTCAAGTCTGTTATAGGCGAAAATAGAAACTCCAAAGTTACTGCTCCAGGCTCGCAATAGAAACGCAATTATAACGCCAAGAAAAAGGAGTCTTGTGGCATTTTCCTGGTTGGATGGGACTTCAAAAAACGACGGAGAATAGTATGAAAGTAGTAGTATTATGGGTAGTATTAATAAGATAATTCCAAGTGTTCCAAATAGAGCAGTATTAAAGGTTACATTTGCTTTTTTAAACTCTTCTTTCTGTAGTTCAATAGTTATGGGCCTTGAAACTGAGGTATTGAGGGATACCGTAATTAGATTCACATAAGATGTAAAGGAGGTCGCCAGTGGGATCATTGCATAGCTTGCGACGCCAAGTGAATTTATGAAATATGGTACCAAAAACAATCCGCTTGCGAGGCTAATTATAAAATACACAATGTTGGCTGTGAGATTCTTGGGCACTTGCTTGCTGAAAACGTCCTGGGGATCCGTTGAATTTAACATTTTTACCTTCTTGAATTCTCTTGTGGTTTGTAGTAAGAGTAATCATAAATCTTCTAATTCTGATTAGTATCCCTGTGAATTTTTGACCATCTCTGCCAGAATTTGTATATCTATATGAAATTATAAAGAGGCTTTAGAAGTCCTGTAATATAGAACAGGATGAATTGGCATACCCAATTTTCCACTTACTTTTGGTATTTACTTCCACAATACCATAAGTGTGTGATATCATTGATTGGGTTGTATGTAATGGAGAGTTTATATAAATTCGAATTTGCAAAATTTGTTGTATTCTTATGGAAGCATAAGAAGAAGCTCATGATATCTATTTAAAATTAATAATATACTTTTATTACGATCCTCACCTTATATTATATCCTTAATATGCAGTTTTTATGTTTCAGTTTATAACTTTATTTTTGATGTCATCTTCTTAAAACTTAGACGTTTGAACTGAGAAAGGACGTTTGGAAAGCCAGAATTAGATAAATTCCATTATTTTAAAAATGAGAATCCCAATAAAGCTGAGAGTCAAAGGAATGATTGCAATATTAAAAGAAAGGTTAATGTTTCGGTTCCATTTTTTAGTTGCAACTAGAATCTCCATTAAAGACAGAAGTATCAAAAGCCCAATAATAATTGCACTCCAGTACTGGGGAATACCGATGGTTGTAGTTGCGGATTTGACGCCAGAATAATCAATATTAGAAAATATTGTGCTATGTGAGATTATGGTTGTTAACATAAAGATTCCTGTGAGCAATACATATCTTTATTAAAATATTGTTTAAGATATGACAACACTTCATCATTATCCAAATAATGATTATTGATATTAAGATAGGACAAGTTATAAAAACCTTTCTTTTTGAAGTCCAATTTGAGTATTAATAAAAAAACACACACAATTTAAATAATAATCTTGTATATTGTAAAATTAGTATTATTCTAATGAAAAACTTGCTATTTTTTATGTTATTGAGTTCGTCCCAAACTCCTTTTTATTCTCAACTATATGAATTATTCAATATTGCTTTTACCTCTGATACCTCGATTGGTTACTTAATATGTGGGAGTCAAAAAAGCAAATTTTGAGTTTTGAAGTTGGCTTATTTAGTCTCCAGAACACTGATTATGGCCATAATCTTATCTGTTAAAGTAGATATCTCGATTTTTGTAGTATTCTAGACTGTCTTGATACTTTTCCAAATCTGGTAATAGTGCAAAAATCTCATAATGTAGAATAAAATCCATAGTGTTTGTAACCTCGACTTTTTGGATATCTTACTCAGTCGTTTTTCTGAAAATTAATGTTCTCTAATTGCCATTCACCTTTGGTCTTCTAAGATGGAATGTACAACTTGTATATATGTATCCCACTTCCTATGGAGAACAGTAACAGAAACCTTCACGTTTTAAAAGTATTATTTAGCATACGCATTGGTTTATATGACGAAGCGTAAAACCCTTGATTTTTTAGCTCAGAGGATATAAGCGTCAACTTTCACTACATTAATTCATACAGATTAACAGTAGCTTTCAAAAGTGTTGAAAATCAAAAAAATAAATAAAATTAAATTAAAATTATAAAAGTAAAATACACATCAGTCAGGTTTGTAAAATCCAGTTTATTCAAAACTATAAATATTTTGAATAAAATTCGAGCCCTAATAGAGCTTATTTTAATTATCGTTACATTGATATAACGATAATGTTAAAATAAAGGTCTTAAACATTTCAGTTTTCTAACCAAGATTTATATATGAGTTAGTACATAGTTAATTCTGAAGTAAAATGAGAATGTAATAGTTTAAAATTTCAAATTAAGGAGCGTGAAACCAAAATCAGAAAAGTACAAAGTCTGAAGTCGTGATGACTGCCGATCACACGACTTGAAGACTCTGATATTGGAAGCATTACCGAAGCAATGCCATAGTGTTGTATGTATACAATGTAACTTGAAGTACTTTAACTTATCGTAAATTGCTAATAAATACTGGTTATTGCTGGAATTCACATTTAACTTAATATGCTTCCTTTTCTCTGAGTCGGTACCAATTCCAGATCTGAAAATGCAAATTACAGAGGTAAAAATGCATCTTGAAATTGATATTCCAGAGGAAAGAGTCTTGACAATTGCTGTTGAGGTCTTTGTCTTCTGGTTACATCTACATGGACTGTTTTAAGCAAGAAAAAGATATAAGCCTTGGTTCCATTGCAAAAAAATGCATAGGTTTTATTGTAAAATCTCTGCATTTTTTCATTTTTGGCTTTGAATTTAAAGCTATTTTCTACCATATCTCTCCCTTATACAGATGTTTAAATAAAATCTCTGTATATTTCTATTTGGAAGTAATTCGCATGGAAAACAAATACAAAGCTTCTGGGTACACTAAAGATTCCGGAGCCCTGCATCTCTACGTTAAAGACATTCGAATTTTGACTCCTAAAGAATATGAGACATTAATGGTAGTAATTCCAAAAGATTTTCACAAAACAATATTTGATGTTCTTTTAATTACAGGAATGCGTTACATTGAAATGCTCAGACTTTACAAGCATAGAGAATGGTATAATGAGAAGAGAAATTTAATCCATTTACCTGAAGAAGCTCAAAAGAAGGCTAAAAGAAGACAATTAGAGAGAACCATTTATCCATTACCAGGCATGTTCAGTTATATTTTAAAGGATTTCTGGGAAGGTAAGAAGCCACCTTTAGAAGCTACTTGGAACAAGAACCTTCAGAGATGGGCTATTGCTGCAGGCATTAACCCATATGGACTTTCAGTAAAAACCACAAGAAAAACACTGGAATCCTGGATGATTGCAGCAGGTATACTTGAATCTGCAGTTTGTCTAAGGCAAGGACATGACAGTTTAACAAGTATGAGACATTACCAAGGGCTTGTTTTTTCTGATGACGAATTAAGGGAAATTAAGAAAAAGTTAACTTCATGGGGCATTGGAAAGTAAAATAAAAAGAACTGTTTTGCACATAAACTTTTATTTTCTCTGAGTTTAGGTGCAGAGTGAATTATCAGCACCTAAAGCGCATTTGCTTCCTGTTTCATACTCCAGACTATTCTCAGGAATCTGAAGAATCCTTCATGGAATATATGTCTATCAGTCCACAGGCTCTACCCTGTGTTCCGCAGGCGTAAAGAAAACAATATGATATCTATGAGTGTAATATATTTAAGATGTATATAGCTTCCGCGTCTAAAGCATTTGGGATTTAGCCTTTGTTCATCTTAAAACATCTTTTTCAAGCCCTTCAGTCCTATACAGTAATTTTAGCTTAATGGGCTCTGGTATATACCAGTATTTTTTACCAATTACTATTTTTAATTTACAACTTATTTATTTTTTGTATATGCACATTAACTAACTATTGAAATTATGTGATATTTTGGCATATTTACCTAAATATCAACTTTTGTAAATTTCTATCCAAATATATTTCTATAAATTGAAACTATTAAATATTAAGTTAATAGTTCTTCTTTTAATGACTCAAAATGGGGTGTGAAAATGAGTGGGGAGTCAAGTAATGGTAGCAGACATGAGTGTGTAACTTTGTGTGATTATCCGCAAAAGACGCGGACAGCTCTCAAACAAATTTTAGTGATTCTTCCTGCTTATAATGAAGAAATTTCCATCGGAAGTATGGTTCACCTTACCAGATCATACGCAGACAAAGTAATTGTTGTTGATGATGGTAGCTTGGACCGGACAGCAGACGTTGCCAGAAAAGCTGGAGCTGAAGTCATTGTTCATGAAGTAAATCTGGGAAAAGGAAGGGCTCTCAAAACTGGCTTTGAAACCGCACTTACCCTGGGTGCTGACATAATTGTGACGATGGATTCAGACGGCCAGCATAACCCTGCCGAGATTCCAAAACTGGTGGCTCCAATTGTCGAAGGCGAGGCTGAGGTGGTTAACGGAAGTCGATACCTGTACGGTCTGGAAAAGAACACACCTGCATACCGTCGTATCGGCCAGACCATTCTTGATGGGGTCACCAACCTGAACTCTGGGCTCCAGATCACAGATTCACAGAGCGGTTTTCGCGCCTTTGCTGCCTCAACAATTGGAAAATTTCGCTTCAATGCACAGGGCATGGCAATAGAAAGCGAAATGCTCACGGATGCTGGGAATGCAGGCTTTCGCATAAAAGAAGTGGGCATAGGTGTCCGTTACGACGTCGACTGTTCTACCAAAAGACCAGTTTCTCATGGCCTTGAGGTTCTTTTAGCGGTTTTAAAAGATATGGTTAGGACTTACGCAGTTAAAATGCCGAAACCTTGATATCTTTATAAATATACTTATGGCTTAGTGTTTCTCTAAAAACGTACGGAGTTATGGACTTAAATCCACCTAAGTGTACC
>NZ_LZPK01000132.1:0-5842 GCF_001729375.1 Methanosarcina sp. A14
ATTTTGAATTTCTATTTTGATTTTCTGCATCCAAGTCGTAGCAATAAGCAGTTGCTATGTTTTGTAATTTTTCAGGATATTGCAAAGTTCACAGATCTATATTCCTTTTTATAGTAATTTCTTTGCAGATCTCTTTCATTAAAAAAGGAGTATTCCCTTTTTTTTTCATCACTCATATCTCAGCGCGTCCACAGATTTCAGTTTTGAAGCCCTATATGCAGGAACCACTTCAAAAATCACTCCAGAGATCACGCTAATAAAGACAGCAAGAGTGAGTCCATAAATCCTCAGGCTTTACATTTCCAGCCCTTGTGTTCTTGATATTAAAAAAGCAAGGCAAATGTACTCGTTTTTCAGCCTTTATCGATGACCCATGTACATAAACAAAACAAGATAAATATAAAACACTAACCGAGGGAGAGAAAGTAATATATACTTCTAACTTGTCAGGGAAAGTATGCTGGTCACTTCTTCTCGAAAACCTTCTGCAAGAACTAGGTCACTTTGCAAGTTGCTCTCGCGGTTTATAGTTGGCAGGTGTATTCCACGCGGAAAAATGGGCATGCAGGAACTTCTGGAGTTTGAGGAGGGCGGTTCTCTCATAGTCATAGGAGAGTACCATGGAAATCCCGGGGAACTCAGCTTTTACGACGAAGCCGGAAAGCTCCTTTTTTCACTCAGATTTACGGACTGGTACTCCAAGGAGCTAGATTCTTACTGGTTTTCCGATATCGAGCCCAGGCTTACAGGTCAGGGAGATATTGTGGACTCCTTTGAGTCTTTTTTCCATTTTTTAAGGGTCGAAAGCGATAAAATTGATCGACTTTCTCCCAGTTCCACATTAATAGTGATTGGAGAAAAGGATATCGAGTTTATGGGTAGTGGCAAGTCCCTTTTTAAGTTTAATCTCCGGGGTTTTAAAAAGTATTGACTTCCAAACCCTTATATTTAAAGCCGAATTTTATAAATTGATTTTTTATGATAAGAGTCCTTATGATAAGAGTCCTTATGATAAGAATCTTAAGACAATTCTCATAGGAAATTCAAAACCGATTTTTCCCTTACTTACTTCAAAAACATCCCAAGAAGATTTATCCGGAGGAATTCCTTGAAACTTTTCGCAGAATTTACTTTTGAAACTGAAACTGCAGAAACGATCTATAGGGCTCTCCTGCCCGAACTCGATGACAATTTTTCACAACGGTCTGCAATAGACCTGTCCCTTGAAGATGCAAATAAGCTGGTACTCCGCGTAGAAGCTAAAGATGTGGTTTCTCTGCGTTCAGCACTGAATACCTGGTTCAGGCTTATCCAGATTGCCCAGGAAGTCCTTGAAACCACTTATGAAGTCAGTTGTTAGTTCTCACAAGCCTTTTCGAAAAAGCAAGCCTTTTGAAAAAACTGCTTGCCTGCAAACCTTTTAAAAAAAGCTTGAGTGAAAATGTCGTGACAGTATGATCAACCGGCCAAATGGTTACGGACTAACGCTTGTTCTCAAAAGGGTTGGTTTACGAATACAGGCACGGGTGTTTTCTTTTTTTGTAGTTATAAATTATCAAGTTAATTTTTCCGTGTCTGTCAGGTTATAGCAAAAATTTGGACAATTAACAAAATCACATAAAATATGTGAATTTCTATGAGTGGCGATGTGGAAGATAAAAATAAAAGAAGATACAAAACAAAAAAATTTAATGAGATTTCGTTTAAGCTTGTTTAATTCCGGCAAGCAAATAGAAAAGTTATTCAAGCATTGCGGAATTTATGTTAGGGCTGGAGGTTCGCTTCAATTCATTTTTAACATTTTAAACCTCTTTTTTGGGCTCTTTTTTCCTTCTGAGCTTTTTCTGCCTTTTATTTTTCACGTTTTTAGTGATTATGTGCGCCGGATTTTTTTGATTTGGGGCCTTTGTTTGGCCTGAAAGCCCTTTCCGGGCATTTCTTGGAATCGGTTTTCCCGTGCACTTCAAAACCCAGGCTGAAACATTCGCCTTTTAGCTCATCAATAGCCGTATAGAATCTACAATCTTGGCATGTAGGCATTCGGATTACTACCTCCAGTTATATGAAGGCCACCTGGTCTTAGTCCCAGAGTGTTTGCCCGGATACAACCTCTGAAGCAAGAGATCGCTTCTTATCAGATATCTTAAGTATGGATGTATCCTCTAAATAATATGTATCTGTAAATAAAACATTTTTGGTAGACTACCAGAATGCAGGTAAGGATCAGGATCTTATCAACAGCTGGAAAATTACAATAACTGACTGAAGTTATTTATACTTATATCCAGAAAGCTTTTGCCGGTTATTTATCATTTGCTTGCCATCTATTTGCGGTTATTTTGTAGCTATTTATTGACGACTTGATTACTATTTGATGACGATTTGATTACTATTTGATGACGATTAACTGTTTGATGACGATTTGATAACTGTTTGATGACTATCTGCCGGCCCCTGCAGGTTATTTGCCAGTTTTCTATCGGTTATTTTATACTGCTTACCAGCTCTGGATACTGCACTTTTTTGTTAATGATCGTGTTTCCAGAAAAGTGTATTTAGATGGATTAACGTTTTTCGACAGCGATGAGGTATTCATGGAGCAAGGAGTTTTACCGAACTGATCCTTACGTCGATCCTTAAGTCAAATATCTTCGTAGTCCTCGAATTCAACATCAAGCACGGGAAGATCGTTTACTTCTCCTTCCCTATTATAACATGTCCAGCTTTGACTATTATAGGGGTGGCCAACTATAATATGGCAGTTGCCTGTTTTCGAAAAAAGACGCAGGTCAGCCTGTGAAGGGCTGCGGTTCGGGCCTGGATGGCTGTGGACTGAACCTGCGGCTTTAATGTTCGGCATCATATAGAGTCTGAGAACAGCATTTGAATCACTGGATTCCGTGCCAGGTAATATAAGAACTTCAGTGATAATGCCATCTTTTTCCTGCAAAAGTCCGGCAAATTCCTGGGGAGCCATGGATTTACTAGCCTCCAGGATAAAATTAAGAGTATCACGAGCTATTCCTTTAATTTGCATAATGGACTATTCTTCTTAAATAATATATCTTTTCTGCGGTAATGATGCGGAGCGCATTAATTCTCGCCGGCCGAATTTTTTGCAATTCAATTGATCAGGATTCTAGGGATTGAAAAGGCTGTCAGTAAACATAGATTAAGGTAGCTGGTTCAGGTCAGTAAATTAAAGTCTGTTGGTTCAGTATACCAGTTTCATAATTCTAGCCAGTGGGTTTATCTACGGCCTGCGTAGACTATTATGCAGGAAAGTTTATTTCTTAAAATTTAATAGGACTAAGGCTGTGCTAACAACAATAAGATTCTCTGAAAGTTTTAGTTCTTAGAACTTAATCGCGTTAAGGCTTTGCTATGATATTAAGGTAAGTATTGTCAGGGGGTACTGCGATCAAAAATATGCACTCAGACTCAGGGCTGGAAACTGATCTGAAAAAGAACTTTGAAAAAGATCTGGAAAAAAATTCCAAAATAACTCTGGAAAAGGATTCAGGAACGGATCTGAAAAAACACCAGGAAAAAAATGGTGATGAACACACATCCTTATATCAGGAATCACTTGCTGTGCACCGACGGCTTGGGGGTGTGCTGGAGGTTGCCAGTAAAGTTAGCCTTCAAACTATACACGATCTCAGTGTCGCCTACACACCAGGAGTTGCCGAGCCGTGCAGGAAGATAATCAAGGACCCGGAACTTGTCTACCTCTATACCCTGAAGAGAAATACTATTGCTGTTGTCACTGACGGATCGGCAGTTTTGGGGCTCGGGAATATAGGACCTTATGCTGCGCTGCCTGTTATGGAGGGAAAGGCAATAATTTTCAAAGAATTTGCAGGCATTGATGCTTTTCCGATCTGCCTGGACACACAGGAAACCGAAGAAGTAATAAAAGCGGTAAAGCATCTGGCTCCCGCATTTGGGGGCATTAACCTTGAAGACATCAGTGCTCCTCGTTGCTTTGAAATCGAGAGTAGGCTGCGTGAAGAACTCGATCTGCCAGTTATGCACGATGACCAGCATGGGACAGCCATTGTAGTTTTTGCCGGACTTCTCAATGCCCTTAAAATTGTGAATAAAAAGTTAAATGAACTACATATAGTGATTTCAGGACTGGGAGCTGCAGGAGTAGCAATTTTCCGTTTTCTGGTTCGGGCAGGAGCAAACCCGTCAAGGATTCTTGTCTGTGACATTAAAGGACTCGTGTATGAGGGCCGGAAAAACGGTATGAACCCAGTAAAAGAAGAAGTTGCCAGGCTCACAAATCCTGAAAAATTGAAAGGAAGGCTTGAAAATGCTTTTCAGGGTGCTGACCTTTTTATCGGAGTCTCTGTGGGGGGCATAGTCAGTGAGGAAATGGTTCAATCCATGGCAAAAGATGCAATTGTAATGGCTATGGCAAACCCTCTACCTGAGATAATGCCTGATACCGCAAAGCGAGCAGGAGCAAGGGTTGTTGCTACGGGCAGGTCGGATTTTCCAAACCAGCTTAATAACTGCTTGAGCTTTCCTGGGGTTTTCAAAGGAGCTCTCAGCACCTGTGCAAGGAAAATAACACCTGAGATGGAAATGGCTGCAGCCCGTGCGCTTGCTGAGGTTGTAACGATCAACGAACTTTCTGAAGATCACATAATTCCTGATCCCCTTGACAGGCGTGTAGTGCCTGCGGTTGCAAAAGCTGTTGCAAGTGCATCACTTGAGAGCTGTGTTGCAAGGAAGAGCCACGAAGACAGGGTTTGATATGGCTGAATTTCGGCTAAAAGTCCGGTATCCGGACAAATTTTCTGCCTTTTTTACCTTTTCACTTTTTGTTTTTTACCTTTTCACTTTTTGTTTTTTACTTTCTCACCTTTCTTCTTCCCTCGTAGAAGTCCTTGAGTATGATGCTGTCAGGATTGTTTCTTATTCTTTCTCTTAATTTCAGGCTTACATACTAATTTTCAAGACCAATCTTCAAGACCAATCTTCAAGACCAATCTTCAAGACCAATCTTCAAGACCAATCTTCAAGACCAATCTTCCGAACGATTGTTTCACAAATAATTTGAACCTAAATTACATATTTTTTCTGTCAGGAAAATTGGGGAATATGAAATGAACTGCAATGAACTGAGGGCTGGCCAAACTCTTGTTTGTGAGAGATGCGGGCTTGAGCTTAAAGTAGTAAATGAGTGCACGAACGATAGCTGCTCTGTAGGCTGTACTGGTGATATGGACTGCTGCGGAGAGCCAATGAAACTGAAGGAGTAAGTAAAAGATTAAAGTGAAAGAGTAAAAACAAAAAAGCAAGCGAGTAAACTCCCAGCGTATATGAAAGTAAATTAATATAAAATTACTGTGTTGAATCCTTAGTTTTAGGATCCTTTTCTTATAAATCATTCTTCCGATAATTTTTTCTTTTCCTCTGATTATTACCTTCTTTTTTCGTTCGATCTATATTTCGTCAGTATTTAAATAAAAGTTTTAAAGCTTTTGATACAATGATATCAAATAATGTTAATAAATAAACTTATATAAGAATAAATAACTTTTATATTGTATTTTTTAAATCAGAATCTAAAGACACAGACACGAGTTGTAAATAATTTGTATTGAGAGTGTTTCTACAAACTTGAAAATATATAATTAAAATATTTTTTGTAATAACTTAATAATTTCAGATTTCTACAAATCAAAAAATACATTTAACCGCATAAAACAGTTAAAATTTATATATATTACATACATTATATTCTATAACTTTATTTTAATATATAATTCGTAATATATAAATTAGCACTTTATATGTACAAATATAGTAACTATTCAGCCACTTA